>DATACM010000150.1:0-17484 GCA_036259055.1 Acidimicrobiales bacterium
GGCGGAGTGCGAGCGCCGATGGCTCAAAGCGAACGCACGTACGACGCTCAGCGGGCCAGGAAGCGACGCAGAGAGCACGGGTGGTAGTAAGACACCCGAGGAACCAAGCCCCGAACAGCTTGTCCTCGGGCCGGCTGTCAACTAATCGAGCCTCCGACAAACCCGGGGCGGTTCAGTCGGCTGCCCGGCGACCGCGACAGTGGACGGTGATATGTAGCATCCCTGACCGGCACATCAGCCACACGCCTGGTCGCCGCGCGTCGCGCATTCCGGGGCGCGCGTTCGGGGACACCGACGCCATCGTCGAGCACTGAACCGTCCCGGTTTGCCGGCACGACGGCCAGCCCGTCATGGCGGTCGAAGGAGCGGAGACCCTCGTGGCGCAGTTGCGGAGCCGCTGCGCGCTCGGCAACGGCCGCTGCCCCGTAGGTCGTGCCGCGCGGACGCCCGGCGTGGCGACTGTGGCCCTGTCAGGCGTCATCGCTGGCCCTCGAGGGGTGACGGAACGCCAGGACCTGCGCTCGTCGAGTATTGCCCGGAAGCAGAATCGCTTCGCAGGTCGGGCACAGACACCAGCCCATGCGCGCCCGCACGTCGAGCGCCGGGTCACCCTTGAACATCATCCGGCAGCGCCCGCACTGCCGGGGCAGCACTTGGTCGTCATCCGGCGCCGGGTCGGCAGCCGCTTCGACGGCCGCGATTGCGAGGGGGTAAGGCGTTGTGCCTCGGGTCATGGACGCTCCTCAGCTCAAGGCTCAGAGAGGGCGTCGGGCCTGTCCGGGCGGAGCCGAGACCGTCCTGCAAACGAGGCGTCCCCAACAAGTCGTGGGTTCTGTGCTGCTCATCGTACCACCGCAGCGCCTACCGCCTGCCGGTTGCACGCTCCCATCTCCGAGGCCGCGAGCCGCGTTCGTGGCGACTCAGCTCGTTGCCTCTGCCTGGCGAGTCGTTCCGCGGTTCCGCGGCTCCCACTGCGTGCCAACCACGGTGGACGGTGTTGGCCATCGGGTCGCCCCTCTGCCGCCAGCTCGCTGCCTGCGGTGCTATGGGAGTCGTCTCCTCGAAGTAGGAGGGTTGCTCGAAGTGGAACCCGGGCGTGTCCGTGTCGCTCACCCAGACCGTCCAGCTGCGGATGCTCGCGGTGTCGGAAAGGGATCGGCTTGCGGGATGATGGGCAGGGCATGACATGAAGCCGGGCTCTGAGAACCAGACGGGCCCTGCTGAAGGAAGCGCTCCGGCGACCCCACACCGTGAGGTGACCCTGTCGTTGACGGTGACTCCCGACAGGAAGGGCCCGCCGCTTACCGAGGCGGGCCCTTTCGACTGGACGCCCTAGCCGATCCTGCGCACATTGGCGGCATTAGCGCCCTTCGGGCCGCTGGTGATCTCGAACTCAACCTGGTCGTTTTCCTCCAGGTTCCGGTATCCCGAGCCCTCGATGGCGCTGAAGTGCACGAACACATCAGGGCCGCCGCTCTGAGTGATGAAGCCGTACCCCTTCTCGGAGTTGAACCATTTCACAGTGCCTGTAGCCACGAACAATCCTCCTCTCTCGGCCCACACGAGCCTGATGGCGCTCGGTGGCCTCCGGCCTGAGCCGGTAAGGGAACTGCTCGAAGCCAAAACCACGACGCTGAACCCGAGGCCACGCTAGCCGCCCTGACGGCGGTCCGGACCAAACCGAGCTCAGGTGATGACGAGCCGAGCGAGCAGCTCCTCGCGGCGGGCAAGGAAGTCGTCGAGGGGAAGCCCGCCCGACTCGTAGCGCTCGTGCAAGACGGCCAGCTCCGCGATCACGCGATGCTCGTCGGCGACGATCGTGTTCGCCACCGGTTCCTCCGTCCGAGCCGACAGCCGCCGTTCACGCTTGGCTGCTGCCTTGGCGCGCTTGTCTCGTTCGCGCTGCGTCTTGGTGAAGGTCGGCCGTGTTGTTGCCATTAGCTGTCACCATCCGGTCGCCGAGGACGAGGTGGGCGAGACGGGTCGCTCTCTGGGCGCCCGCGCACGGCCACCAGCCGCGAGCGGATGCCCAAGTCGGCGTGGGGGCTCACGCAGCGTCCCCGGGTGCGGTATGGCCTGCCTTCGGGGTTGGCGAGGAGCGGGGGAAGCGCAAGGCGTCGGCGGCGAGCCGGAAGATACTGCCGCACATGGCCTCGTTCGGTGAGAAACCGGTCCCGGTCCAGCGGCCCTGGGCTTTCCTCTGTCGCCGCCACGACCGAGATGGCTACGTCGCGTCGGGTCGTGTGCGCAAAGCTGTCGGCGGCGACAGGTCGGCCGACCTGGTCCTCTGCTCGCTCCTGCCGTCGGCGCGCCACCTCATCGCCTCTGTGATGCATGGCGGTCGGGGTCAGCGTCATGGGTCTCCCGGTCGTTCGCTACGCAGAAGGCAACGACGGGCGACAAAACGGCCGACGCGTCTCCCAAGGAGGAGTTCGACCAGCGTACCTTTCTTGCGCCGCTCGTCATCACGGCAGGCAACCGCGACTCGGTCCTCGGGACATGACAGCTCGAACAACGTCGGTTGTCGCGTCGAGCGCGCTCTTCCGGTCAAGCTTCCGCGTCTTTCCAGAACGACGACAACTGACTGGGCTTCCCGCCGGCTCGCTTGCCGCCTGGCCAACATGCCGTCCCGCAAGGGGAACCCCGACCGGTGGTCCCCGCAAGGGGAACCCCGACCGGGCGCCCTGACGCGCCCCGCAGGCATTGATCGCACGGCGACGCGTTCGCCCCGCAAGGCGATCGGTTTGCGCTACGCCTCCCCGGGTCATCTGCCCGGCGGTGGGTCCCGCAAGTGGATCGACTTGCGGGTTCAAATCCCCCGACCAAACGACCGCTCGTCAGGAATGTCGCGGCGCTCCTGTACCCTGACAGCGACGCGGTGCCAATCCGGCACCGCCGAGGTCGAGTGCGAGCAGCGCCCCGGCGCTGGGTTCCGCTCTTTCGGGAGCGTGTGGCCGCAGCATCCACGGCCACCCATCCACATCGAAAGAGGGAACTCACGTGTCTTCCACGTACCGCACAGGCGGGCCGCCGCGCCGCAACCCGAAGCGCCGACCGTTCGCCCACCCGAGCGCCCAACGGCCGCCTCGCGACGCCGTCCGCCGCGGCACCCATCAGGTGCACGCCGCCGAGGCGCCGCCCACCGTGTCCGACTCGTCCGTCGCCGTCACGGCCACGACCTTCGCCGAGCTCGGCGTCCCGGCCCCCATACTGGTGGCACTGGCCCAAGCCGGCTTCGAGGCCCCCCTGCCCATCCAGGCCGCGACCCTGCCGAGCTCGCTCGCCGGGCGCGACGTGCTGGGCCGTGGTCGCACGGGCAGCGGCAAGACCGTCGCCTTCGCCGTCCCCACGGTGGCCGTGGTGGCCGCGTCGGGGCACCAGCGCCGCCGCGGCATGCCGCGTGGCCTGGTGCTGGTTCCCACCCGGGAGCTGGCCACACAGGTCGCGGCAGCCACCGTGCCCCTGGCCAAGGCCATGGGCCTGCGGGTCGCCACGGTCTACGGCGGGGTCGGCCAGGGGCCACAAGTGAGCGCGCTCAACCAGGGCGTCGACATCCTCGTCGCCTGTCCGGGTCGCCTCGAGGACCTCATCCAGCAGGGCCACTGCCGGCTCGGCGCGGTGCAGGTCTGCGTGCTCGACGAGGCCGACCACATGGCCGACCTGGGCTTCCTGCCCGCGGTCACGCGGCTCCTCGACCAGACGCCGCGCGGCGGTCAGCGGCTCCTCTTCTCTGCCACCCTCGACGGGGCGGTCGACGACCTGGTCCGCCGCCATCTCGTCGACCCGGTGACCCACTCGGTCGACAGCGCCCAGGCACCGCCCCCGACCCTCGAGCACCACGCCTTCCGCGTCGCGCGGGCGGACAAGGCAGCCGTGGTACGAGAGCTGGCCTCCGGGCGCAACCGCAGCCTGCTCTTCACCCGCACCAAGCACGGCGCCCGCAAGCTGGCCCGCCACCTGTCGGGCCGGGGCATCCCCGCGGTGGACCTCCACGGCAACCTGTCCCAGGTCCAGCGCAGCCGCAACCTGGCCGCCTTCGCCGACGGATCGGCGCGGGTACTCGTGGCCACCGACATCGCCGCCCGGGGCATCCACATCGACGACATCGCTCTCGTCGTCCACGTCGACCCGCCGGCTGAGCACAAGGCGTACCTCCACCGGTCGGGTAGGACCGCCCGCCTCGGCACCCGAGGTGTGGTCGTCACCGTGGTGATGCCGGAGCAGGAGGGGGAGGTGCGGGCCATGACCCGCCAGGCGGGCATCCGCCCCGCCATCACCCGCGTCGGCCCGAACCACCCGCAGACGGAGAGCCTCACGGGCCCCGCCGCCGAGCCCGCCTTCCGGCCCGAGCCCGCAATCCCCGCCCCGCAGCGTCGAAGCCGGCCTGGCGGCGCCTCCCGTCGCAAGGACAGCCTCGGCGGTGGTCACGGCCGGGGATCGGCGGTCCGTCCCGCCTCTGGCTCCCGCCGTCGGCCCCGCTGACCCGGACCCGCGAAAAGGAAGGCGGCCGCAGCCCCCCGCAAGCCGAACGACGACCGGGTCCCCGCAGGAGGAAGCCGCCCGGGGCGCGCGGCGAGCGCGTCCCGGAAGGGGAACAGTAAACGGACACCCGGCTCGCCTCGGAGAGCCGACGGGAGTTCGACGACGGTGTGTCCCGTAAGGGTGGTCCGGTGAGTCACCCCGGTGACGGGGCCGTATCTGGACACGCCGGATTCTGGACGGAGCGCTCGCCCACTGGACTTGCTACTGGTTTGCTACTGAAATCCAGTGGATCCGGGCGGAACGAGCCGACTCCAGCGGTCGCCGCAACCCTGTGACCAGGACTTCTGCGGTTCGGGCGGACTCCAGCGGAGTGGCCTATCGCTCTTTCAAGGTGGCGGCACGGGTTCGAATCCCGTTGGGGGCGCCGGCCGGGCGGGCGGAGGCCTCGGTCAGGTTGCCGGCTCGCCGAACCAGGTGGCCCGGTGGGCGAACAGGTGGCGGTCGGTGAGGTAGTTGAGCGTCCGCCGGGCGAGGCGGAACCGATCGGCGACCTCCGCCACCACGGACGTGGTCCCGCCGGCGGCGCGAGACGCCAGCCGATACCAGCGCTCCCCCAGCCGCTCGAGGAGGCCCACCGTGCCGGTCGCCGCCGGACCGAGAGGCAGCCCGTCCCGCTCGTCGACGACGAGGCCGCTCATGCGCACCAGGCGCCCTTCCTCGAGGAGCCCCAGGCCCTGGCGCTCGGTGTGGTCCGGGAAGACGCCGGTCAGGAACAGGGCAAGGTCGCCCAACCGCCGGTAGACACCCGGCCGTTGCTCGTCGGGCACGACCTCGAGCAGCGACGCCAGGGGGAGAGGATCGAGCTCGTTGAACCGGCGCCGGTGCCACCCTCGTCGCGTGGGGACCCACGTGCTCCCGCTTGCGACCCGGGTGTACGACGCCAGCAGCTCGGTCAGGAACAGCCGACGGTGGGGTGCGGCCAGAAACTCGCGGAGGTCGTCGCCGCCCAGTACCGGCAGGCGCTGGCGCAGTCCGACCCACTCGTCGATGTGGCGCACGCTGTGCAGGTCCGTCCAGCCGCGGTGCACGAGGAGGGCGAACGTGAGGAACGGCGACGTCGCCACCAAAGTGTCGTCGTCGGGCCGCCTGAACACCGCGTCGAAGGTGGCGGGATGGGCCAGCACCTGGACGAGGGCCGCCGGGTCTCGCCGTACGGCGGGCGCGGGCACGCCGGCCCGCCGCGCCAGGCGAGCGAGGAGCTCGAGGTCGCGCTCGCTCAGGTGCTCGAACCAGCCGCCGACGGTCCCAAGCTCGTTGTCCACGCCGCTCGCACCAACGACCGCAGGCGACCCCCGATTCCGCGGATCGCCCACCAGCGATGGCCATCGCCGACAACGTGCTGGAATGCCCTGGTGCGGGCGGTCGTGCAGCGGGTCAGCCGGGCCTGCGTCCGTGTCGCGGGCGAGACGGTGGGAGAGACCGGCGCCGGGCTGCTCGCCCTGGTCGGTGTGACCCATGCCGACGGGCCGGCCGAGGCCGAGCGAATGGCGGGCAAGCTGGCGAACCTGCGACTGTTCGACGACGCCGCCGGGGTGATGAACCGGTCGGTGCTCGAAGCGGGTGGCGGCGTGCTCGTCGTCAGCCAGTTCACGCTCTACGGCGACACGAGCCGGGGCCGCCGTCCGTCCTGGTCAGCCGCCGCCCCCGCCGCCCACGCCCAACCGCTCGTGGAGGCCGTCGTCACCCGGCTGCGGAACCACGGCCTGCACGTCGCTACTGGCCGGTTCGGGGCCCACATGGAGGTGGAGCTGGTGAACGACGGGCCGGTCACGGTGCTGGTGGAGGTGCCACCGGCTGGTCCTACCTCCCGGGGGTGACAGGCTCACCGCCCGCACTCGAGGACTGCTGTCCGGCTGGAGGGTTCGATGGCCTAGGGCAGAAGCTGACCGGTTCGACGGTTTTGTCGGTCTTTGATTCCGAGGGCCGAACCTGCATATCCTGACGGCGCGGGCGGGTCGCCGGGCTCCCCAGCCCCCGGATGACTCGCCCGCACCGGCTCCGTGCGGGAGCGCGTAGAGCACCGTCTAGGCTTGACTGTCCGTAGGGTCCTGTGGTGCAGCTTGGAGTGCACGCCGGCCTGTCAAGCCGGAGGTCGCGAGTTCAAATCTCGTCAGGACCGCCACGGTCGGGTAGCTCAGTTGGTAGAGCGCGCGCCTGAAAAGCGCGAGGTCACCGGATCGACGCCGGTCCCGACCACCGGCTCGCGAGCAGGAGGCACAAGCCAGATGCAGCGGCCCCACCGAGGGCGAACACAGACCCGGCCTGCCACCGCCGGGGCCGCCGCGCTCGTGCTCGCGCTGGTGGGCGCCTCGGCGTGCGCCGGGGAGTCCGAGCGCCGGACGGTGGCGGCGGCGACGGTGGACGGAAAGCCCGGGTTCAGCCCCGACACCATCACCGTCCACACCGGCGACAAGGTCGACCTGATCGTCTCGAACGCCACCGACCGCACTCACGGCTTCGACATCGAGGGCTACGGCCTCCAAGCCCGCGTCGTCGACCCCACCCTCGAACCCGAGCGGGTGAGGTTCACCGCCCGGCGGGCGGGGACGTTCAAGATCTACTGCCACCTCCACCCTCAGCACCTGACGGCGACGCTCGTCGTCCTGTGAGCCCCGCAGACGCGGGGATAGCCTTCTTCGATGGTGGACGTCTTCGACCGGATCGGCGGGGACGAGTACGAGCAGGTGGTCTACTGCCATGACCGATCCACCGGACTCCGGGCGATCATCGCCATCCACTCGACCCGTCTCGGGCCGGCCCTCGGGGGCACCCGCTTCCACCCGTACGCGAGCGAGGACGCCGCCCTCACCGACGTCCTGCGCCTGGCCCGGGGGATGACCTACAAGGCGGCGGCCGCCGGCCTCGACCTCGGCGGAGGCAAGGCAGTCATCATCGGCGACCCGCAGGTCGACAAGAGCGAAGCGCTGCTGCGCGCCTACGCGCGCTACGTCGACTCCTTGGGCGGTCGCTACATCACCGCCGAGGACGTGGGCACGACCCAGGCGGACATGGACCTCATCCGGCGGGAGACCCGCTTCGTCACCGGCGCGAGCGAGGAGCTCGGGGGCTCGGGGGACCCTTCGGCGGCCACCGCCTACGGCGTTCTCTGGGCCATGAAGGCGGTGGCCCGCCACCTCTGGGCCGACACCTCGCTCGCCGGCCGGCACGTGGTGATCTCGGGCGTCGGCAAGGTCGGCAGCATCCTGGCCCGCCACCTCGTCGAGGAGCGAGTCCGCGTCACCGTGGCCGACGTCGACCAGGGCAGGGTCGCCGAGGCGGTCACCGACCTCGGGGTCGAGGCGGTCCCGGCCGAGACCGCGAACCGCACGCCGTGCGACATCTACTCGCCGTGCGCGCTGGGTGCCGTCCTGAGCGCTTCGACGATCCCCGACCTCCGGTGCGCGGCGGTGGTGGGCGCCGCCAACAACCAGCTGGCCGACGACGGGAGCGCCAAGCTCCTCGACGACGCCGGCATCCTCTACGCCCCCGACTACGTGGTCAACGCCGGCGGCGTCATCAACATCGCCGAGGAGATGGCGCCGGGCGGCTACCGCCCCGACCGGGCGCTCGCCGCGGTCCGGAGGATCTTCGACACCACCACCGCCCTGCTCGCCCGGGCCGCCGCCGACGGCGTCTCCACCGCCGAGGCCGCCGACCGGCTGGCCGAGCAGCGCGTCGAGGAGCTGGCCCGGGTGCGCCTGATCCGCACCTCGTCCAGCAGGTAGCCGCCGTGGCCAGGGTCTTGCCCGAGCAGGAGGTGCTGGCCAGCCCTCACGCCGACCGTCACAGTCGGCTGGGCCTGGCGGCCGACGACCTGCGCCGCATGTACCGCACGACCCTGCTGGCCCGGGTGCTCGACCAGAAGCTGTGGAACCTGGCGCGCGCCGGCACCGTCCCCTTCATGATCCCCGGACAGGGCCAGGAGGCGGCCCAGGTGGGGTCGGCTTGGGCCCTGCGGCCGGGCCACGACGCGGTGCTCCCGTACTACCGCGACGTCGGCGTCGTGCTGACCCTCGGCATGACGCCGTACGAGGTGCTGCTCAACGTCTTCGCCCGGCCCGAGGACCCGAACTCCGGGGGACGGCAGATGCCGTACCACTGGGGCTGCCGGCGGCTGAACATCATCACCGGGTCGTCGCCGATCGGCACCCAGCTCCCCCACGCCTCCGGACTGGCGACGGCCTCGCAGATCCGGGGCGACGACCGGGTGACGGTCTGCTACTTCGGCGAGGCCACCACCTCCAAGGGCGACTTCCACGAGGCCCTCAACTTCGCCGGCATCCACGACCTGCCCGTGGTCTTCGTCTGCGAGAACAACCTGTACGCCATCTCCGTCCCCATGGGGCTGCAGACGGCCGCCGGCGACGTGGCCGAGTACGCGGGGAGCTACGGCTTCCCAGGAGTGGTCGTCGACGGCAACGACGCCCTTGACGTGTACGCCGCCACGCAGGCCGCCGTGCGCCGGGCGCGGGAGGGGGGCGGGCCCAGCTTCGTCGAGTGCAAGACCTACCGGCTCCTCCCCCACACGTCCGACGACAACGACCGGGCGTACCGCTCGGCCGAGGAGGTCGAGGCGTGGCGGAGCAAGGACCCGCTCCCCCGCATGCGCGAGTACGTGCTCGCCCAGGGCGTGCTGACGGAGGTGGAGGAGGACCGCCTGCAGGACGAGGTGCGGGCCGAGGTCGAAGAGGCGGCCGACCGGGCCGCGGCGACCGCCGAGGCCCGGCCCGAGATGGCCTTCGCCCACGTCTACGCCAAGCCGGCGCGGCCGATCCCCCGGGCCCCGGCGGCGGCGACGCCGGACGTTCGCCCGCCCGACCCGGTGCCGCAGCCCACCGACGGGGTCGAGCGCAGCGTGCTGGAGACGGTGCGCCACACGCTGCACGAGCTCATGGGCCAGTACGACGAGGTCGTCGTGCTGGGCGAGGACGTGGGCCTCTTGGGCGGCGTGTTCCGGGCCACCGAGGGCCTCCAGCGGCAGTACGGCCCGTCCCGGGTCATCGACACGCCGCTGGCCGAGTCGTCGATCGTCGGCATCGGCGTGGGTCTGGCGCTGGCCGGGCTGTGGCCGGTCGCCGAGATCCAGTTCGCCGACTTCCTCCACTCCGCCTTCGACCAGCTGGTGAGCGAGGCGGCCAAGATCCACTACCGCTCGGCCGGCGACTTCACCGTCCCGCTCGTCGTCCGGGCGCCGTGGGGGGGCGGCACCCACCGGGCGATCTACCACTCCCAGGCGGTCGAGGCGTTCTACGCCCACGTGGCCGGGCTGAAGGTGGTCGCTCCCTCGACACCGGCCGACGTGGCCGGGCTGTTGCGCTCGGCGGTGGAGGACCCCGACCCCGTGCTCTTCCTCGAGCACAAGAAGACCTACCGGCGCGTCAAGGGCCCGGTCCCGGAGGGCGAGTGGCGGGTGCCCATCGGCGCCGCCGACGTCGCCCGCCCGGGCGACGACCTCACGATCGTGACCTACGGCATCCACCGCCACCACTGCGTGGCGGCGGCCAACACGCTGGCCGAGGAGGACTACTCGGTCGAGGTCATCGACCTGCGCACGATCTCGCCCCTCGACCGGGAGACCGTGCTGCGCTCGGTCACCCGCACCGGCCGGCTCCTCGTCGTCCACGAGGACAACGTGAGCTTCGGCGTCGGCGCCGAGGTGTCCGCCTTCGTGGTCGAGGAGGCGTTCTACGACCTGGACGCCCCGGTGCGGCGCCTGGCCATGGCCGACGTCCCCGCTATGCCCTACGCCATCCCCATGGAGAAGGCGGTCCTCATCGGTCCCGACACGGTGGTCGAGGCCGCCCGCTCGTTGATGGACGAGTAGCTCGCCGTCGGTTTCACGCTGCCGTCGCGGTCGTCTCCCAGCTGGATATTCGTGACCAACGAAGACCCGGCGGTGCGCTTCGGCGAACTGTTCGGCCAGATGGCCGCTGTGGAGCCATTTCCACGATCAGTTCGGCGGAGTGGCCCCAGGGGCGGCTGGCTACGCTGCGGCCAGCAGCGGTCAGGGAGGGCGTCGGGGTGAGAGTGGGCATCCTGGGAACCGGGGACGTCGGGCGGGCCCTGGGCACCGGCTTCGTGGGCCTGGGCCACGAGGTGAAGATGGGCTCGCGCGACGCCGCCAACGAGCGGGCCGCCCAGTGGGCCGCCGCCGCCGGCGCGCTGGCCTCGACGGGGACGTTCGCCGACGCCGCCGCCTTCGCCGAGGTGGCCGTACTGGCCACCGCGTGGAGCGGCACCGAGAACGCCCTCCAGCTGGCCGGACCCGTCAACTTGGCCGGCAAGGTGGTCATCGACGCCACCAACCCGCTGGCCTTGGCCGGCCCCGACAGACCCCCGGGACTCGCCCTCGGCCACACCGACTCGGGCGGCGAGCAGGTGCAGCGCTGGGTCCCGGACGCCCGGGTGGTCAAGGCGTTCAACATCGTCGGGAACGCCGACATGGTGAACCCCGACTTTCCCGACGGCCCGCCGACGATGTTCTTCTGCGGCAACGACGAGGACGCCAAGGCCACCGTGTCCGACATCCTCATCGCCTTCGGCTGGCCGTCGTCGATCGACATCGGCGGCATCGAAGGCGCCCGGTTGCTCGAGCCCATGTGCATCCTCTGGGTGATCTGCGGGTTCCACAGCGGCAGCTGGGACAACGCCTTCAAGCTGCTGCGCAAGTAGCCGTCCGGCGGTGGGCGGCTACCGGGTCGAGCGGACGGAGGACGCAGCTCGGGCCCGACACGTCGCCAGGCCCTTCCTCCTCGGCCGCCCGGTCGAGCACACCCTCGCCCTCGCGATCCTCGAGCAGCGGGCGCTCCAACCGCAGGCGGGCCGGTACTGGTCGGTCCTGGACGACGGCGACCAGGTGGTCGGCTTCGCCCTCCTCTCCCCCCTCGACTTCTACGCCTTGGTCACGGGGATGCCGGCGCCCGCCGTGCCCGTCCTCGTCGACGCCGTCGCCACCGAGGTGCCGGGACTACGGGGCGTCAACGGCGAGGCGTGCGCCGTCGCCGCCTTCGGCGGCCACTGGTCGGAGCGGGCGGTAACGACCGTCACTCCCTTGGAAGCCCACCGCCTCTACCGCCTCGACCGGGCACCGCCGGCGCCCGAGACGCCCGGCGCCCTCCGCCGCGCCACGGCCGACGACGAGGAGCTGCTCGTCGCCTGGGCCCGTGCCTTCGAGACCGAGATCGGCCTGCCCTACCCCGGCGACATCGGCGAGGTGACGAGGCAGCGCGTCGCCGCCGGTGGCCTCTGGGTATGGGACGACGGCGGGCCGGTGTCGGCGGTGGGCGTGACCGCCCCCCTCGCCGGGGTGGCGCGGGTCCACTACGTGTACACGCCACCCGAGCGCCGCCGCCGCGGGTACGCCGCCGCCTGCGTCGCCGCCGTCTCCGCCCACGCCCTGAGCACCGGCGCCCGGACGTGCGCCCTCTACGCCCAGCTGAACAACCCCACCTCGAACCGCATCTACCGGGCCATCGGCTACCGGGCGGCGATGGAGGCGCTCCTCTACGAGTTCGGCTCGAACCGCACCTGACCGTCACCCGCCACGACCTCGCCGATCTCGACCGACGCCGCCCCGGCTGCCCGCAGCGCGTCGTGGGCCGCGAAGACGTCGTCGGGGCCGACGACCGCCACCATGCCGATCCCGAGGTTGAACGTCCTCGCCATCTCGTCGTCGGCCACCTGTCCCAGTCGCCGGATCTCCTCGAAGATGCGGGGGACCTCCCACGTGCCCCGGTGCACCACCACGTCGCACGATTCGGGCAGGACCCGAGCCAGGTTGGCGGGCAGGCCCCCACCGGTGACGTGAGCCAGCGCCCGCACTTCTACCGCCCCGACCAAGGCGGCGACGGCAGGGGCGTAGATCACCGACGGCCGCAGCAGCTCGTCGGCCAGGGTGTGGCGGGCGCCTTCCCAGGCGGCGTCGTCGAGCGCCCGTCCGGCGACGTCGAGCAGCACCCGGCGGGCCAGCGAGTACCCGTTGCAGCGCAGGCCGGGTGAGGGCAGTCCCAGCACCGCGTCGCCGGGCCGCACCCCGTCGCCGGTGACGAGGCCTTCCCGCTCGACCACGCCGACGGCGAACCCGGCCAGGTCGAAGTGGCCGGGCTCCATGACGCCCGGATGCTCGGCCATCTCGCCGCCGATCAGCGCGCACCCCGACTGGCGGCACCCCTCGACCACACCCCCCACGATCTGCTCGACCTGGCCGGGGTCGAGGCGCCCCACGGCCACGTAGTCGAGGAAGAACAACGGCTCGGCGCCCGAGGTGACGACGTCGTCGACGCACATGGCCACCAGGTCCAGGCCGATGGTGTCGAACCGCCCGGTCTGCTGGGCCACGGCCGCCTTGGTGCCCACGCCGTCGGTGGACGAGACGAGGACGGGCTGGCGGTACCGCGAGGGGTCGAAGGCGAACAGCCCGCCGAACCCGCCGAGGTCGCCCAGCACCTCGGGACGGAAGGTCGATCGCACCCGCGCCCGGATGCGGGCCACCGCCTCCTCGCCGGCGGCGATGTCGACGCCGGCACCGGCGTAGGTCTCACCCACAGGGGTGGGCCGGATCGACCTCCAGGGCCTCGACTACGACAGTCTGGGCGTCGGGTTGGGGCCGCACGGCGACGGGCACCTCGACCGGGTAGTTCCCCGTGAGGCAGGCGGTGCAGAAGCCCGAGCCGGCGGCGCCGGTGGCGGCCATGAGGCGGTCGAGCTCGAGGTAGGCCAGGGTGTCGCAGCCCAGGTAGTCCCGTACCTCGGGCACGGTGAGGTCGGCGGCCAAGAGCTCGCCGCGGGTGCCGGTGTCCATCCCGTAGAAGCACGGCCACCGGTAAGGGGGCGAGGAGATGCGCAGGTGGACCTCGGCCGCCCCCGCCTCGCGGAGCATGGCCACCATGGCCCGGGTGGTCGTCCCCCGGACGATCGAGTCGTCGACGACGACCAGGCGCTTGCCGGCGATGTTGTCCCGGATGGGGTTGAGCTTCATGCGCACGCCCTGGCTGCGCTTGTCCTGGCTGGGGACGATGAACGTGCGGCCGATGTAGCGGTTCTTGACCAGCCCGTGGCCGAAGGGGATGCCGCTGCGGCGGGCGTAGCCTTCGGCCGCCGGGATGCCCGACTCGGGCACGGGCATGACCATCGCCTCCCGCCCGGGATCGCCGGCGTCGGTAGTCGAGGGCAGCGGCAGCGGGGCCTGCTCGGCCAGCAGCTCGCCCATGCGCTGGCGGGCGCTGTGGACCGTCTGCCCGTACAGGCGGCTGTCGGGGCGGGCGAAGTAGACGAACTCGAAGAGGCACAGCTTGGGGTCGATGCGCTCGGCCGGGAACGGGTGGAGCGAGCGGGTGCCGGTGGCGTCGATCACCACCATCTCCCCGGGCTCGACCTCGCGCACGAAGTGGGCGCCGACGATGTCGAGGGCGGTCGTCTCCGACGCCATCACCCAACCGGTGTCGAGGCGGCCCAACGAGAGCGGTCGGAACCCGTTGGGGTCGCGCACGCCGATCACATGGCCCTCGTCCATCAGCACGAAGGAGAACGCCCCCTGCAACCGGGGGAGGACGGCGAGCAGGGCCCGCTCGAGGTCGCGCCCGTCGCTGCGCGCCCCGGCGCCGTCGGCGACGATGGCCTCGTGCAGCAGCTGGGCCACCACCTCGCTGTCGCTGCTCATGGTGCCGGGCAGTACCCCCGCCTCGGCCAGCAGCTCACTGGTGTTCACCAGGTTGCCGTTGTGGCCGAGGACGAACTGGGCGTCGCCGGTGGCGCGGTAGATGGGCTGGGCGTTGCGCCAGTTGCTGGCGCCGGTGGTCGAGTAGCGGGTGTGGCCGACGGCGAGGTGGCCCTGAAGCGGCGCCAGGTTGCGCTCGTTGAAGACGTTGGTGACCAGGCCCATGTCCTTGACGACGGTGATGCTGTTGCCGTCGCTGACCGCCATCCCCGCCGACTCCTGGCCGCGGTGCTGCAGGGCGTAGAGCCCCTTGTAGGTGAGGTGGGCCACGGGCTGGCCGGGTGCGTAGACCCCGAACACGCCGCACGCCTCACGCGGCTTCACGAACCCATCTTCCCACGCCCGTTCCTCCGACCCGGGCAACGAGCTCACTCCCCGAGGGCGGCGGGGAGGGCTCGCTGCCACGCGTCCCGCGCCTCGGCCAAGGAGACCTCGACCAGGCCCTCGACGACGAGGCGGTCGCCGCCGGCCGTGCCCAGGTGGGTGACGCCGACGCCTGCCTCGGCGGCGCGGGCGGTCACCGCGTCCACCCGGTCCGGTGCCACGCACACGACCACCCGCGACGGCGCCTCGGAGAACAGCTCGGCGTGGCCGGCGACGCCGGTGACGCCGAAGCCCACCGAGGACCGCACCGCCATCTCCGCCAGCGCCACCCCCAGCCCCCCGTCGGAGACGTCGTGGACGCCGGCCAGGAGGTCGTCGGCCACGAGGCCCCGCACGAGCTCGCACACGGCCAGATGGACGGCGACGTCGAGGTCGGGCAGACGGCCGCCCACGTGGCCGTGCCGGGCCCACGCCCAGCGGGACCCGGCCAGCTCGCTGGCCGCGGCGCCCAACGGCCCCAGGCACAGCAGCCGTCCTCCGTCGACCAGGCCCACCCCCGGAGGGCGGCGCTCGAGGCGCTCGATCAGGCCGAGGAGTCCGATGACCGGGGTGGGCTGGATGTCCCGGCCGCCCGACTCGTTGTAGAGGCTCACGTTGCCGCCCACGACCGGCACGTCGAGGGCCGCGCAAGCCTCGGCCATGCCGTCGACCGCCTCCGACAGCTGCCACATGACCTCGGGGTGCTCGGGGTTGCCGAAGTTGAGGCAGTTGACGACGGCGAGCGGGCGGGCACCCGAGCAGGCGACGTTGAGGGCGGCCTCGGCCACCACCAGGGCGGTGCCCCGGCGGGGGTCGAGCCCGCACCAGCGGCTGTTGCTGTCGGTGGTCACCGCCAGGGCCCGTCCGGTCCAGGGATGGCCAGGGCCCTTGAGGCGGACCACGGCGGCGTCGCCGCCGGGGCCGACGACGGTGTTGAGGAAGAGCTGGTGGTCGTACTGCGACCACACCCACGAGGTGTCGACCAGCATGGTGAGGAGGTCGACGCCGCAGTCGGCCGGCGCCGGCAGGCGGGCGGGGTCGTCGGCCTGCCGGGTTCTCAGGTCGGCCGGGGGGGCCAGTGGCCGCCGGTACAGCGGGGCATCCTCGTGGAGCGACGCGGCCGGCAGGTCGGCCAGCACCTCGCCGCCCCGCTCGGCCAGGACGCGCAACCGCCCGCCGTCGGTGACCACGCCCACGACGGTGGCCCGCACCTCCCATCGGCGGCAGACGGCCAGCACCTCGTCGAGGTCGTCGGGGCGGACGATGGCCAGCATCCGCTCCTGGGACTCGCTGGTCATGACCTCCGCCGGCGTCATCCCGGCCTGGCGCAGCGGCACGGCCGACAGGTCGACGTCCATCCCCACGGCCCCGCGGGAGGCGGTCTCGCTGGTGGCACAGGCCAGCCCGGCGCCGCCGAGGTCCTGGATGCCGACGACCAGCCCGGCGTCGTAGAGGGCGAGGCACGCTTCGATGAGGCGCTTCTCCTCGAACGGGTCGCCGACCTGCACGCTCGGACGCTTGGCCTCCGAGCCCTCGTCGAACCCGGCCGAGGCCAGCACGCTCACGCCTCCGATGCCGTCGCGGCCGGTCGTCGACCCGAGCAGGACGGCCAGGTTGCCGGCGCCCGTCGCCCGGCCCAGCACCAGCCGGTCGTGCGCCATGAGGCCGATGCACATCACGTTGACGAGCGGGTTGTCGGCGAAGCCGGGGTCGAAGTTCAGCTCCCCGCCCACCGTCGGGACGCCGACGGCGTTGCCGTAGCCCGAGATCCCGCTGACCACGCCCTCGGTGATCCACCGGCTCCGGGCGTCCGCCAGCGGCCCCATGTGCAGCGAGTCGAGCAGGGCGATGGGGCGGGCGCCCATGGTGAAGATGTCGCGCAGGATGCCACCGACCCCGGTGGCCGCCCCCTGGTAGGGCTCGATGGCGGACGGGTGGTTGTGGCTCTCGATGCGCAGGGCAACAGCCATCCCGTCACCGGCGTCGACCACCCCAGCGTTCTCCCCCGGCCCCACCAGCACCCAGGGCGCCCGGGTGGGCAGCCGGCGCAGGTGGGCCCGCGAGGACTTGTACGAGCAGTGCTCCGACCACATCACCGCGTACATGGCCAGCTCGAGCTCGTTGGGGCGCCTTCCGAGGATGCGCTCGATCGACGCCGCCTCGTCGTCGGTGAGGCCCAGGGCGCGGTGGAGGTCGGGGGCGGTGCCGGCGTCGGTCGCCGGGCCGGGCGGGGGCACGGGCCAACCGTACCGGACGACGCTGGCGCCCCGGGTGGACGCAACCGCCCCCCTATCGGCTCACTAGGGGAAATGTCGACCCGAGCGCGTCGATTTGAAATCGGCCGCCAAACCGGTCACAATCGAGAAATGCCCGCCAGAACAACCAAGCGAAGCTCCATGTCCGAGAGCCACAAGGCGGCGTTGGCCGAGGGACGGGAGCAGGGAAGAGCGGTCCGGCGCTATCTCGAGGCGCTCGAAGCCCACAAGCCCAAGCGTGGTCGCAAGCGCACGCCCGAGTCCATCCAGAAGCGGTTGAGTGCGATCGAGGAGCAGCTTCCCACCGCCGATCCCCTCACCAGGGTGCACCTCGTCCAAGAACGAATGAACCTCGAGTCGGAGCTGGCCGCAGGCGACAATGCCGTCGACATCGCCGCTCTGGAGGAGGGGTTTGTCGCCGCCGCCGGCCCGTACGGCCAGCGGAAGGGCATCACCTACGCGGCGTGGCGCGAGGCGGGGGTCGACCCCGGCGTCCTCCGCCGCGCCGGCATCCGCCGGGGCGACTGAACTCCCGCGGCCCTCGGCCGCGTCAACGGCCGGCGGTCACTGCCGCCGACCGGCGCGCCGTTTCCAACAGCGATTGCAAGA
>DATACM010000151.1:0-2453 GCA_036259055.1 Acidimicrobiales bacterium
GTACAGATGAACAGCTCCGAAGGTGGCGAGCTCGGTGCTCGGCCCGGCGGCGGGTGTCTCGGCTGGAGTGGTCTGGTTCATGGGGCCTCCGTTCAAGTCGACCAAGCTGATGTACCGTTCGCGCCAGTATATCGTTGATGACCTACAACCATATGCTACTGTCCATCTTCTTGAAGGAACTCGAGCCCTAACGATCGGAGAACCCAATGAAGGCCATCACCGTTGCTGAGGAAGGCGCCGCCCCGGCGCTGGCAGAGATCGACGAGACCCGCTCGCCCGGCGCCGGCGAGGTGCTCGTCCGCGTGCAGGCGTCGTCGGTTAACCGGCTCGACGGCGGCATCGTCGCCGGGATGCTCGCCGGCATGCTTCCCCACGAGTACCCCATCACCCTCGGCCGGGACTTCGCCGGCGTCGTCGAGCAGGTCGGTGAGGGAGTGAGCTCGATTACCGTCGGCGACGAGGTCTTCGGCGAGGTCCCAGCTGCGGTCGCCGCCGTGCACGACGGCGCCTGGGCCGAGCGTATCCGCGTCAGCGAGCATGTCCTCGCCAAGAAGCCGGCCGGCGTCGACACCACCCAGGCAGGCGCCGCCCCGCTGGCCGCGCTCACCGCGCTGGCGATCGTCGACGCACTCGAGCTGTCGGCCGGGCAGACCGTGCTCGTCGTGGGCGCCACCGGCGGCGTCGGCAGCATCGTCGTGCAGCTGGCCAAGGCCGCCGGCGCCACCGTCATCGCGCCCAGCCTGCCCGAGGACGAGGAGTTCCTGCGCGGCCTGGGCGTCGACGAGCTGCTCCCGCGCGAGGGCGACCTGGTCGCCGCCGTCCGCGAGCGCTACCCCGACGGAGTCAACGCGCTCGTCGACGCGGTCACGCCGTACCAGCCCACCCCCTACGACGCCGTGCTGGCCGACGACGGCCGGATCGCCTCCCCAACCAACGCCGCCGGCGAAGGCCCCGGCCGCACCAACGTCATGCACGCCGCCAGCCGCGAGCAGCTCGACCGCATCGCACAGCTCCTCGCCGACGGCACGATCAAGGTGCCGATCCAGCAAACCTTCGACCTCACCCAGGCGCCCGAAGCGCTCGCCGCGCTGACCTCCGGCCACACCCAGGGCAAGATCGCCCTGCGGGTCGCGGAGGTCCAGGGATGAACGCGGCTGCGGCGTCAACCGCCGTAGCCGAGCGCCGCAGATTGCTTCGCGCCACAGCTGTAACGACCGTCGTCGCCCTGTTGGCCAACCTCGTCATCTGGGCGGCCGCGACCGCGATCAGCGACGTGCCCGATCGCTTCACGCCGCTGCGGCCAGGATCTGTCGCCTTCCTAACGATCATCGGCGTTGCCGCCGCGGCCGGCGTCTTCGGGCTCCTGCTCTCCCGCGTCCGGAACCCGACTGCGACGTTCCGGCGCCTGGTGCCGGCCGCGCTCGCCGTCTCACTCATCCCCGACGTGCTGATCTGGGCGACCGACGCGTACGACGGCGCCGCCAGGGCCGAGACCGTCTTGCCGCTCATGGCCATGCACGTGGCCACAGCAATCGCCTGCGCGACGCTGTTACCGACGCTCGCGACCTCGCGCCGGCCCGACGAAGGCGACGGAGGAGCGGGAACCCGGCCGTTCCACAGCGACGCGGTTGCTGGCAGAGGCACACGTCTGAGACTCGACCGAGCAACATCGACACGCCCACAACCCGTCACGCGAAGGAGGCATAAATGAAGGTCGAAGGCATCACCTGGCACGCGATCACCACAGAAGACACCGAAGCCTGGCGAACCCTTGCGACAGACACGCTCGGCCTCGAACCCGCAATGGAGATGGACGGCGTCGTCGTGTTCGCGATGCCCAACGGCAGCATCCTCGAGCTCTACGACGCCAAGGGCCCGGCTCTTCCCGCCTTCGGATACAACGACCTCGCATACGGCTTCCGCGTCGACGACATCGAGCAGGCCTCGCGCGAACTCGAGGCAGCCGGCCACGAGCTGCTCGGCGAGATCAACACCTACGACGACTACTCCTTCCGCCATTTCCGCGGCCCCGACGGCCGCGTGTACGGCCTCAACCAGCAGCGGTGAACGACACGGTCGCCGCGGCTAGACAGGCCGGCGACCGCAGTTCACTCGCGTCGCGCTATCCCAACGAGCGGCGCGCGTCGCGCCGGGTAACGGAGAACGGCACGGCGTGGGAAGAGTTTCAGCCTGTCTGGTCGCGGATCAGCGGTTTCCTAAACCGCGTGCGCAAGTTCGATTCTTGCCGGGGGGATCCTCACTAACGAAGCCGGATCTGCGCGAATTGCCTGCTATTCCGCGAGTCAGGGAGAGCGAGCTATCGCTCAACCCGATACCCGACATCGGCACATTCGCGTTGCCGATGGCATTCACTCGGTCGTAGTCTCGGCACCTGTCACGACATCCACGCTGGAGGACCGAATGAGCACGACGGCTGTGAACCCGAACAAGGC
>DATACM010000152.1:0-7890 GCA_036259055.1 Acidimicrobiales bacterium
GATCACCGCCCCCACCCTGGCCAGGCCCACGAGCATCCCCGCGCCGGCGCCCGCCAACGGGCCCAGCGCCACACCCGCGCCCAGGATCCCCGCCAGCGGCCACACCGACCCGAGGGACTGCGAGGTGGAGAACGCGTGGTCGGGGCCGTAGGCCCAGCCGTCGCCCAGCACGAGGGAGGCACCCACCGCCAGCTCGGCGGCGATCGGCCCCGAGCGCAGCAGGGCGTCCGGCTCGGTCCGGAGCAGGACGGTGTCGGCGATCGTCACGACGAGGGCGGCGACGACCAGGCCGACGGCCAGCCACGGGCGGCGGAGGTCGTGCCGGGAGACGGTGAGGACGATCGCCATCCAGAGCCAGGCCCCCCAGCGGAAGGCAGCGAGGCCCTGGAGGACCGAACGCTCCACGAAATCGAAAGGGTAGGGCGGCGGCGCACGGGGCGTTGTCGCGTACGCTCCGGGCCGTGAGCCAGCGCTGGGTGCCGGTGGTCATCGTGTTCGTCGGCGGGCTGCTCGGACTGGCCATCGCCGGTCTGCCCTCCCGCGAGGAGGACGCACCCCTGCGGGTGCAGACGGCGACGACCACCGCTCCTGGCCCGACGACGGTCCCGCCTGCGCCCACCACCACGGCGCCGCCCGCCCCCCGTCCGCCCGGAGCGGTCAAGGTGACCGCGTTCAACGCCTCACGGGTGCGGGGCACCGCCGGGCGCATGAACACCAGGCTGAGGACGCTGGGCTACAACGTGCTGCCGGCGTCGGCCGACCGCACCGCCCAGCCGAACAGCGTCGTCATGTACCGGGGTGGCAACGAGGCCGAGGCCAGGGCCCTGGCCACGAGCCTCGGTCTCGATCCGAGTGCCGTCGCCGCCATCGACCCGGGCGTGCAGGCGATGGCGCCCGAGACGGAGCTGGCCGTCATCGTCGGCGACGACCTGGCCCGAAGGCTCCAGTAGGCCGCTGGCGGCCGCCCGCTAGCCGTCCTCGACGGCCGGTTCGGCGGCGGTATCCACGGCCTCGGGGTTCGAGCGAAGGTGGTAGTAGCTCCCGACGGCGACGGCGATGGCGACGGTGGGCACCGCCAGGAAGGCTCCCAGCAGCCCGCCCACGACGATCCCCGCCCCCACCGCCCACACCGTCACCAGCGGGTGAAGGCGCACCGCCCGTTCGAGGATGAGAGGTTGGAGCAGATTGCCCTCGATCTGCTGCACGAGGATGGTGGCGCCCACCACCAGGAGGGCCACGGTCGCCCCCTTGGTGACCAGCGCCACCGCAGCGGCGACCACGCCGGCGACCGTCGCCCCGACCAACGGGATGAAGCCGCCCAGGAGGGTGAGCACGGCGAGGGGGACGACGAGGGGGACGCCCAAGACGGCGAGGGCGATGCCGATGAGGACGCCGTCGATCAGGCCGGTGAGGGCGGTGGCGACGAGGTACTGGCGCATCACGTTGCGGGCGCGGTTGGTGACGGCCACCGTCTCCACTCGGTAGACCGCGGGGATGCGAGCCCGCATCCAGTCCGCCATCCGGAAACCGTCCTTGAGGACGAAGAACAGGGTGAACAACAGCAGGACGATGCCGCCGAGCACCTCCCCGGCCGTCTGGGCCCGGTCCGCCGCCTGGCGGGCCACGCCTCCACCGGCCGACCGCACAGCCTCCCGCACGTCACGCTCCAGCTCGTCCACCCGTTCACGGGTCAGGTTGAACGGCTCCTTCTGGAGCCACTCCTTGGCATCGACGATGGCCTCGTCCAGCGCTTCCCCCACGTCCTCGAACTGGCCGGCCACGGTCGTCCCGATCCACGTGAGGAGCAGCACCAGCGCGGCGAGGGCGCCGAGGAAGACCGTCGTGGCGGCCAGGGCGGGCGGCCAGCGACGGGCCCGCAGGCGCCCCACCAACGGCTCCAGCACGGCGGCCAGGAAGAGGGCGAGCACCACCGGGACGACGACGACGTAGAGCTCGATGAGGATGAACCCCGCCAGGACCAGCGCGGCGCTGATGACGAGGAGCCGCCAGCTCCACGCCGCCGCCGCGGCCACGAAGAACGGGACCTTGACGGTCTCCCCCGGCTCGGCCGGGCGCCCGCCCTCCCTAGCGCCCCCGGCCGTCACGCCGAGCTCTCTCTCAGGAGGTCAGCCCTTCTGGCCGTCGTCGAGCTTGCGCAGGTCGGCGACCGTGCCGTTGTCCAGCCCGGCATGGAGGAGGTCCCAGCGCTGGGCGACCTCCTCCGGATCGGTCAGCTTGCCCTCCTCCTTGGCGTCCACGACCTTGGCGTCGTCGAACGGGACGGTCTCCACCAGCGCCTACCCGATGCCGCCGGAGGCCCCGGAGATCCAGACGATCGCTCTCACGTGGCTGACGTTAGATCGCCTCGGCCGGTGGTGCCGATCGAAGCCTCTCGGCGACCACCCGCTCCCGCGTCGGCACCCGGAACAGGACGTAGGCGGCACCCACCAGTCCGGCGGCGACCACCACTGCGCCGACCGCGCGGTTGCCGATGGCGAAGACGCCACTCAGGATCGACACCACCAGGATCGTCGCCACGGCCACGACCTTGGCCCGCCGCCGCATACCCAGGCCGGCCCGGTGATCGCGCACCATCGGCCCGATGCGGGGCAGGTCGAGGACCCACTGCTCGAAGCGGGGACTGCAGCGGGCGAAGCAGGCGGCGGCCACGATGAAGAAGACGGTGGTGGGCAGCCCGGGGACGATCACCCCGACGCCGCCCAAGCCCACTGAGATCCAGCCGGCGGCGAACCACAGCCAGCCGACCGGGCCCCGTCGCACCTTGGGCTCGGCAGCGGCGGCGCCGCTGTCCTCGCCGGGGCCGGTTCGAGCGTCGCCTGCCGGGTCCATCACGCCAGCGAAGCGACGTCGCCGACGGCTTGGACGACGAGGAGGACGAGGATGCCCCCGCCGATGACGCTGTAGCCCCAACGAAGCCGGTGGTCGGCGGCCCAGAAGCGGCGCATGGAGGCGACGATCGCCACCGCCGAGACCGTCCCGATGAACAGGCCCAGCGCCGGGCCGACGCCGCCGCTCAGGTCGACGACCGGCTTGAGCAGCGGCAGCACCACGTAGGTGAGCAGGCACCGGACCGTCGACAAGACGATCGACGCCCCGAAGACGTTCTCGGCCGAGCGGGGCGAGGCCTCGCCGGTGCGCACCCGCAGGAGCCGGCGCATGAATGCGTCGGCCGGGCGGGGCTGGTCCCGGCGCACGGTCGCGGTGGGTTCCACGGCGGCCAAGGTAGATGGGTCAGGGGCGGTCGGCACGTCGAGCGGCGGCGCCCACGCGGCCGCTTCCGACGACCGCCGCCGCCGGAAGGGCCACCCGACCGTCCACCGTCCCGTGGGAGGCGGTCGCCACCTCGACGTACCGGGCGCGCGCCGCCGCCCGCTGCTCGACGGTCGCTCGAGCCAGCACCGCGCCGGTGCGCGGCGTCCCGTCGGCGACCGCGTCGAACCACGCACCCGGCTCCACCTCGAGCCTCCATCCCACCCTCACCACGTGGATGTCGTCGAGCCCGGCCCCGGCGAGGAGGGCGGCCAGACGGGCGTCGTCGGCGTAGAGCGTGCTGTCGGGGCCGGGCGGCGCGGTGTCGGCCAGCCCGGCGGCCTCGGCCACCGGACCGAACAGGCCGAGGGCGGCATTGGCCTCAGGAACGTCCCAGACGCTGACCGCGACCCGCCCGCCCTCCCGGCACACCCGGGCCAGCTCGGCCATCCCCACCTCAGGGCGGGCGAGGTGGTTGACGAGGAAGCCGGCGACGACGGCGTCGAACGCCCCGTCGTCGAAGGGAAGGTGCTCGACGCTGGCCCTCTGGACGTCGACGCCGCCCGCGGCGGCCAGGTCGACCATGGCCTGGGACTGGTCTACGGCGGTCGCCTTCGCACCGCGGGCCCGGGCGGCGAGGGCGACGAGCCCGGGACCGGTGGCCACGTCGAGCACTCGGGTGCCGGCGCCGACCCCGGCGGCGTCGAGCAGCGGGTCGGCCGCCCCCCGGGTGAGGGCGGTGAGACCCGCCGCGTAGGCGGCGGCACGGCTCTCCCAGGCCTGGCGCTCCCACCGGCCGAAGGCCTCGAGCTCCTCGTCCGAGTGGCTCACCGGTCGCATGCTCTCACAGCCGCTTCAGCATGAAAGGCACGGGAATACTCGCAAGATCATCGAAGTTGACCAGGGCATGGCGGCCCAGACCGAATGGCTCGAGAAGGACTACTACTCGGTGCTCGGAGTGCCCGAGACGGCCCCCGAGAAGGAGATCCAGCGCGCCTATCGCCGTCTCGCCCGGGAGCTCCATCCCGACGTCAACCCCGACCGCCCCGACGCCGAGGAGCGGTTCAAGGAGGTGTCGGCCGCCTACGACGTGCTCGGCGACCCCGACCGGCGCAAGGAATATGACGAGCTGCGCCAGCTGCAGAAGGCCGGCGTCGGAACCGGCGGCTTCGGCCGGTTCGACGATGGAGGAGTGGGCGGCTTCCGCATCCGCTTCACGAACGTCGACGACCTCGGCGATGTCGAAGACCTCGGCGATCTCGGCGGGCTGGGCGACCTGTTCGGCTTCGGCGATGTCTTCGCCGGCAGGGGCCGGCGCCGGAGCCGGGCGCGCCGGGGCCACGACCTCGAGGCGGAGCTCGTCCTCGGCTTCGAGGAGGCGGTGCGCGGCACCACCACCACGTTGACGGTCGCCGCCGAGGTCCCCTGTGAGACCTGCGGCGGCGACGGCGTGGTCGGCGGGCAGCCGTGCTCGGAGTGCAGCGGCCGGGGCACCCAGCCCGAGCGGCGGCAGACGACCGTCCGCGTCCCTGCCGGCATCGACGACGGCCAGCTCATCCGGGTGCCAGGCCAGGGCGGGGCCGGACGCGGCGGCGGCCCCCCGGGCGACCTGTATGTGACCGTGCGGGTGAGGCCCCACCCGCTCTTCCGCCGCGAGGGGCCGCACCTCCGGCTGCGGGTGCCGATCACCTTCGACGAGGCCGCCCTCGGCGCGCAGATCCGCGTCCCCACGCTCGACGGCGACCCCGTCATCCTCCGGGTGCCGCCCGGCACACCTTCGGGGCGCACGTTCCGGGTGCGCGGGCGCGGCGTGCCGGACCAGGGCGACCTGTTGGTGACGACCGAGGTGGCGGTGCCGCAGCGCCTCTCACCGGCCGAGCGGCGCGCGGTGGAGGCCCTGGCCGAGGCGAGCACCTCGTCGCCGCGGGCCCACCTTGGTGTCTGACCGCCGGCGCGGTCTCGGTCGGTGACCCGTCTACGACGTCGTCGCCTCGGAGTCACCCGGCTGAGGTGCCAGCCGGGCGCGCACGACGACGGCGGTGGCGACCGAGCTCTGCTGCTCGGGAGGGATGAGCCTCCGCATCAACTCGATGAGCTCCGGTGTGAAGAGCGGGTACATCGTGAAGTCGTCTATCGACCTCGGTTGGCGATCGACGACCTCGACATCGACGAACCCTGCCTTCTCGAGCTTGGCGACGAAGTCACGCTCCGCCAGGGCTCCGGCCACTCAGCCGGCCCACGCGGCCGGGTGCACGAGCACCTCCGGCGGCAGCTGCTCCTCCACGATGGTGATGTCGCTGACGCAGAAGCGCCCATCCGGGCGTAGGACGCGGGAGCACTCGGCGAAGACCCGGGATTTGCGAGGCGAGAGGTTGATGACCCCGTTGGAGACGATGACGTCGACGCTGTCGGGCGGGAGCGGGATCGCCTCCATCTCACCCTCGACCGTCTGCACCACGTCGGAGAGTCCCGCCTCGGCGGCCGCAGCGGCGGTGCGGTCCAGCATCTCCGGCAGGAAGTCGAGGGCGTAGACGCGTCCCGTCGGTGCGACGGCGGAGGCGGCGAGGATCGTGTCGATGCCGCCGCCGCAGCCGATGTCCAAGACGATGTCGCCGGGGTGGAGCTCGGCGAACGCCATGTGGTTGGCGACGCCCAGCGCCAGGTCGCGGGCGGAGAGAGGGACCCGTCCCAGCTGCTCGTCGTCGTAGAGGGCACAGGCGACCGCGCCGCCCGTGGAGTCGACGGCCTGGTAGGCCTCGCGCACGAGCGACCGGCGCTCGTCCGAATGCAGGAGATCGGTGGTCATGGAACCTCCGGGAGCGAATCGAGGGTGGAGAGCAGTCGCTGACGGACGCTGTCGGGGATGACGTCCAGCTCGGCGTGGGCGGCGAGGAACTTCCTCAGCTCTTGGGCGAACTCCGCCTCGCCGCAGCACCGGAGACAGGCGCCCAGGTGCTCGTCGACCTTCTCGCGGTCGCCGGCGGGAAGCTCGTTCTCGAGGTACTCCCAGAGCTGGCGAACGGCCTCGGAGCAGGTGATCATCGTGGTCCTTCCTTGAGCAGTCCGTGCGTCGTGGCGTAGTCCCAGAGGCGCTTCTCCAACAGCTTCCTCCCGCGATGGAGGCGGGCGAGGATCGTGCCTCGCGGCGCACCCAGCATCTCAGCCACCTCCTTGGTCGAGAAGCCCTCCATGTGGACGAGGGCGAGCGGCGCCCGGTACATCTCCGGGAGGCTGAGCAGGACGGCGTGGAGATCCTCCCGACCGAACTGCTGGAGGAAGTCCAGGTGCAGCGAGTCGGAGTAGGGGAACGGGTCCTCGTCGGCGATCGTGCGGAACAACGAGAACCGCTCGGCCTCCTCCAGCTCCACCTGGTCGGGGCGCCGGACGTGGGAGCGGCCGCGGTCACGGCAGCAGTTCACGAGGATGGCGAGCAACCACGCCGGCCCGGCGGACGGGTCGGTGATCGAGCGGTACCCACGGAACCCCTTGAGCAGGCAGTCCTGCACGGCGTCCTCGGCCTCGTCGCCGACCAGCCGCCGGGCGACCGCGTAGAGCTTGGGCAGCTCTGCCGCGGCCAGGGCGCGGAACTGCTCGCTGTCGGTGGCGGTGCCCATGGCCGCTGCCCGCTCGGCCATCGTCAAGCGAAGGCGACGGTCTTCGCTCCGCCCACGATCTCCTCGACGACCTTGGCCGCACCGACGATCGTCGCTCCCTTGGCCAGATGCTCGTCGGTGATCCCGCGGGGCTTGGTGCAGGCCCCGCAGAGCCAAACCTGGCCTCCGTTCTCGACGAACTCGGCGTACAGGTCGGGCAGGGCGGGGAACCCCGTGGCGGCGACACCGTCGGAACCGCCCGTCGTCCCGAGCCAGACCGCGTCGACGGTGCAGAGGACGACCGCCTCCTGGCCGGCGGTGACAGCGACGTTGGCGGCCACGAAGGGGAGGGTCGCCCGCTCGGGGTCGTCCTTCCCATGCGTGCAGTTGAACAGGATCTTCTCGCTCACTTCACTCTCTCCACGGTGATGGCGAGGCGGCCGTCCGCCTCTTGCTCGATGGACTGAACGGGCTGCCCGAGCATGCGGGCCAGGGCGGGGAGGTCCTCACGTGCGGCCGGGTCGGCGACGACCGTCCGCAGCAGGTCGCCCACCGGGATGGCGCGGATGCGGGCCAGGAACTGCTTGGGCAGCCCGGAGGCGCAGCCGAGATCGCCGGCGTCGAAGTGGTGCACTTCCCCCATTCACCCCTCCTCCGGCTGGCACCGTTCAGAGGTTAAGACGATCGGGCCGGTCCGCCGATTGCGTCTTCACCGAGCCAGGGTCGGTATCTGGGTCGCATCGTGCTCGAACACCGCCCGGTCGTCGTCGTCCCACGGCCAGAAGACGACGATCTCCTCGACGGGGAGCGCCGCCCGGACGAGTGGCGGCGTCCACGTCCACCGCCCAAGGCGAGCGAGATCGCCATGCCGAACGATCCCACACCGAGCGCGTTTTCTCACCGAAGTTGGAGGGAACGTCGATTGGGAAGAGGCGGCGGTCGAGAAGGAGGCGTGGATGGCTGGCGAGCAGACCTGCCCGGCATGCGGCATGGAGAAGAGCGTCTGGAAGGGCAACGGCGGCGAAGG
>DATACM010000153.1:0-6445 GCA_036259055.1 Acidimicrobiales bacterium
GCCCGAGCCAACTCTTCCCACTGCTGGAGAGCGAACGGCGGTCGGAACCCGGCGTCGGCCAGCGCCGACGCGCGCACCCCCTGACCCCGCACGACCACCTCCGCTCGGCGCAAGTGCCCGGTGAGCCGTGCCGAACGGGCCGTCGAGCGGGCGAGGAGATCGAGGCCCGCGTCGGCGAGCCTCTCGGGCACCGCGACGATCCTTCGGGCGCCGAACAGCTCGAGCAGCCGCCGCGTCGTCAGGCCCTCCCACGGCTGGAGCACGACGGGCGCCGGGTCGGGCATCGTCGCCGCGAAGACCACGCCGGCGGCGACGTTCTCCACCAGCGCGACAGGGGCCGGCCGGTCGCCACGGCCGGCCACCGGCACGCCGGGGAGCGCGGCGGCCAACCGGGCCAGGCTGCGAGTCACCGCCCGGCCGCCGCCGTGTACGGAAGTCGGCCGGTAGACGACGACCTCAGCGGGCGCGCCGCCCAGCTGGTGTCCGGTCGACTGGCGCTCCCGACCGCCCAGCAGGGCCTGCTCCCCTTGCGCCTTCGACCGCGCATACGGAGAGAGCGGGAAGACGTCGGGCGTCTCGTCCAGGGGGTCGAGCCGGCCCTGGACGGCGGCGGTGCTGACGTGGACGACGCGCCGGACGCCGGCCTCGTGTGCCGCACGGGCCACGACGACCGGCAGGACGGCGTTGGCCGCCAAGAGACCGCGCTCGTCGCCGCTCGTCGGTGCCGCCTGCCCGGCCGCGTTCACCACCACGTCGAAGGGCTCCAGGGCGGCGACGAGGCCCTCGAACGCGCCGGCGTGGTGGCCTCTCCACCACTCCGCCGAGGCCTCCGGCGGGCCGTGAGGCGCGGTCACACGGGGCGCCCGCAAGGAGGCGACGTGCATGCCCAGCGACCGACCGTGGGCGACGACGCTGCTCCCGATGAAGCCTGAGCCTCCGAGGACGACGATGGTCAGACGCGGGCCGCCCATATCGCGGAGAACGGTATCCGCGGGTGATCACCAGCCTGCATCCAACGGTACGATGCACTGATGGCCGTGGACGTCTCCTCGGAGCTGGCACTGCGCGACATCCTCGGCGTGCTGCGCCGTCGCAAGGGCATCATCGTCTTCTGCATCCTGGTGATCGTCTCGGTGGCGGTCGTGGCGTCCTTGCTCCAGAGTTCGGTGTATGCGGCGGAGGCCAAGGTGCTGCTCCGGCCGCGGAGCACCGAGTCGCTGTTCGACAGCGACACCGGTCAGCGCAGCGATCCCAACCGGGCGGTGCAGACCGAGATCGAGGTCCTCGAGAGCCAGCCCGTGCAGGACGCCGTCCGCAGGCAGCTGGGAGCGGCGCCCAGCGTGACGGCGAGGAGCATCGGCCAGACCGACGTCATCGCCATCCAGGCCGAGAGCACGATCCCCAAGCGGGCGGCCGACGTGGCCAACGCCTACGCCACCGCGTACATCGACTTCCGGCGCCAGCAGGCGGTCGACGACGTCCTGGCGGCGGCCCAGCAGATCCAGGGCAAGATCAGCGACCTGCAGAAGCAGATCGACTCCCTGTCCGGCGGAGCCCAGAAGGACTCACTGATCGCGCAGCAGAGCCTCTTCAGGCAGAAGCTCGACGAGCTGCAGGTCGACGCCGCGCTCAAGTCCGGCGGTGCCCAGCTGGTGGCGCAGGCCCAGGTGCCGGCCGACCCCGTCAGCCCGAAGCCCGTGCGCAACGCGGTGCTCGCCGCTGCCGTCGGCCTCTTCCTCGGGACGGGCTTGGCCTTCCTCATCGAGTACCTCGACGACTCCGTGAAGACGAAGGACGACATGGCTCGCATCGCCCCCTCGATCCCCGTGATCGGGCTCATCCCGGCGGTGCCCGGCTGGAAGCCGACCGACGCGCCCCAGATCGTCTCGCTGAGCGATCCCCAATCGCCGGCGTCAGAGGCCTATCGCACCCTCAGGACGTCGATCCAGTTCCTGGCCCTAGAACGGCCCGTCCGCACCCTCCAGGTCACCAGCCCCAGCGCCCAGGAGGGCAAGACCACGACGCTCGTAAACCTCGGCGTGGCGTTGGCCCGAGCCGGTCAGCAGGTGATCCTCGTCTGCTGCGACCTCCGCCGGCCGCGATTGCACGAGTTCTTCGGGGTCGACAACAGCACCGGGTTCACGTCCGTGCTCCTGGGCAAGGTCCCGCTCAGTGCCGCCCTCCAGCCGGTTCGCCAGCAGAACCGGCTGTCGCTGCTGGCGTCGGGGCCGATCCCGCCCAACCCTTCTGAGCTCTTGGCCTCGCGGCGCACCGTCGACGTCCTCACGTCACTTCAGTCGGAGGCCGACGTCGTCCTCATCGACTCGCCACCCGTGCTCCCCGTCACCGATGCGCTTGTGCTCTCGGGTCGGGTCGACGCCACCTTGCTGGTCTGTGTCTCAGGCGCCACCACGCGGAAGGACTCCGCCCGCGCCATCGAGCTCCTCTCCCAAGTCGACGCCCCGCTGGTCGGCACCGTCCTGAACGGCGTCACCGGCGACGCCGCGTACGGGTACGCCTACGACTACGGCTACTACCGCGGCGATGCCCGCGGGGCCCCGCCGGTCCGTGCCGCGGGTGACAACGGCCAGCCGGTACCGGCGGAGTCGGCGGGGGGCCCGTCCGAGAGCGCCAACCGGCGGTAAGCGAACGCCGGTCTAACAGGGGCTTCAGGACCTACGACTCCTGCGTGGCGGCGCCTGGCCGCAGGGGTGCCCGGCGGGCGGCGGTCGGCGACGCAGTCGCAGTGGAGCGGCCCGGCCCGTCCGACGTCCCCGACCGGTCGTCGGGCTGCCGGGTGTCCCCCGGCCGCCAGCGGGCGGTGCCCAGGGGCGGGTTGGCGTCGAGCACGACTCCGAGGACGGGTGCCCGGGCCGGCTCGAGCTCGGCCAGGGCGTCGGACACCTCGACGCGCGTCGTCGTCCCGGCGCAGACGACGAGGACCACGCCGTCGACCTGGTTGGCCAGTACGGCGACGTCGCTCACGCCGACGGCCGGGCTCTCGGCGATCACCCAGTCGACCTGGGCGGCGAGAGCGTTGAGGACCTCCGTCGCCCGTTGCGACGCCAGCAGCTCGGAGGGATTGGGAGGGATCGGCCCCGACGGGAGAAGGCGCAGGCGGGCCTCGCCGCCGATCCTCTGGAGAGCGGCCGAGAGCGGCACCTCGCCGAGGAGCACCGAGGTGAACCCCACGTTGTTGGAGACGCCGAAGAACGCGTGCAGCCGCGGCCTGCGCAGGTCACAGCCGACGGCGACGACCTCCTGGCCGGCCCGGGCCAGCGCCGTGGCCACGTTGGCGACGGTGGCGCTCCGCCCGTCGCCCGAGTGTGGGCCCGTCACCAGCACCGTGCGCAGAGGGCGCTCGGTGGCCAGCGCGCGCAGGGCCGTGCGGATGCTGCGGTAGGCCTCGGCGGCGGCCGAGGCGGGGTCGGACCGGCTCACGAGGACCGGTTGCCCCTCCCCGTGGTTCCCTTCGATCGCAGGGACGGCGGCGAGCATGCGGACGCCGGGCGCGGCTGTCTCGAGGTCCCTCCTCGTCCGCACCGACGAGTCGAGCCGCTCCAGCGCCACCGCGAGCAGCAGCCCGAGGAGAAACCCGGCGCCGGCGGCCACGGCCAGGTTGCGACCCGTCCGGGGCCGCACCGGCCGGTCGGGCTCGGTGGCCCGCACCAGCACCTGGGGGCCGCCTCCGATGAGGGCAGCGTCGACCTGGAGCTGGTCGAGCTGGGCGCGGAACACGCCCAGCTGGCTGAGGAGGGTGGACCGCCGCGGGTCGTTCGTGCCCAGACCGTCGATCTGCTTGGAGAGCTCGTCGACCTTCGCCCCCACCTCCCGGGTCGCCGACAGCAGGCGGTCGGCCGTCTGCTGGCGGCGGTAGTCGACGTACGCCTGGGAGTAGGCGTTCGCCACCGCCGCCGCCTGGGCCCGGCGGCTGCTCTCGGCCACCACCTCCATGACCGAGCTGCGGCCCACCGGCTCGGCCCTGACGGGAGGGGTCTCGCCCAGGCGCTGGCGCACGAGCGTCTGGACCGGCTCGCTGGCCAGGACCTCGGCCTCCGTCTCGGTCGAGGAGGCGGCCGGCGTGGCGTCGCCCGTGCTGCTGAGCATCGTCGGGACCTCGGCCAGCACCCGCGCCCGCGCCTCGTAGACGGGCGTCTGCAGCGCAGATGCGATCAGGGCGGCGACGACCACCACCAGCGTCGCCAGCCCCACCACCCACGCTCGGCGCCAGGCGACCGCCACCCAGTGCCGGCCGGCGCCACCACGTTCGCGCCACGGCATTCGGCCGATGCTAGTCGTGCCTGTGGATAAGGCGTCAGGCCTGGGCCGGCTGCAGGCAGAGGTCGGCCAGGGCGCGCGCCACCGCCTCCTCGCCCGCCCCGACGTCGATGGCGCGGGCGGCGGCGGGATCGAGCGGGGGAGTCCCGACGTGGGAGATGAGCGGGTGGACCGACCGGCAGTCGACCTCGCCCGAGGCGAGGAGGGCCTCGTGCAGCTTCTCGCCGGGGCGCAACCCGGTGAACTCGACGGCGATCGTGCGCTCGGCACGGGCCGCCAGCACCCGGGCCAGCTCGGCGATGCGCACGGGCTCGCCCATGTCGAGGACCAGGACCTCGCCCGGCGAGCCGATGGCCCCCGCCTGGATCACGAGCTGCACGGCCTCCTCGACGGTCATGAAGTACCGGGTGACGTCGGGGTCGGTGACGGTGATGGGGCCGCCCCGCTCGATCTGGGACTGGAACGTGGTCAGCACCGAGCCCCGGCTGCCGAGGACGTTGCCGAAGCGCACCGAGACGTAGGGCCTCCCGGTGGCGCTGGCGACGTAGGCGGTGAGGCGCTCCCCGATGCGCTTGGAGGTGCCGAGGACACTGGCCGGATCGGCGGCCTTGTCGGTGGAGATGTTGACGAAGCGCTTGACGCCCGCCGCGACCGACGCCTCGAGCAGATCGAGCGTGCCCCAGACGTTGGTCTTCACCGCCTCCACGGGGTGACGCTCGAGCAGGGGAAGGTGCTTGAGGGCGGCGGCGTGGAACACGACCTCCGGCCGGCGCTCGGCCAGCACCCGTTCGACGGCGGCCCGCTCGCGGATGTCGAGCAGCACCAGGTCGGGCGAGTCGAGCAGGGCCCGGCCCTGGATGGACAGCTGCACGGCGTGAAGAGCGGACTCGTCGTGGTCGACCATGATCAGCTCGGACGGAGCGAAGCAGTAGATCTGCCGGCACAGCTCCGAGCCGATCGACCCGCCCGCCCCGGTGACGAGCACCCGCCGCCCGGTGAGGTAGCCGGCGATGCTCTCGAGGTCGGTGTGCACCTCGTGGCGCCCGAGGAGGTCGGATGTCGTGACGTCGCGGATGTCGCCGACACCGACCGGGCCGCCGAACAGCTCGCCCACAGGGGGGAGCACCTTCACGTCGAGCCCCGCCGCCGCCGCCACCTCGCTGAGCTCGGTGACGAGCGACGCCCCGGCGCTGGGGATGGCGATCAGCAGGACGTCGGCCTTGTAGTCGGCGGCCGCCCGGCTCACCGCCGCACGGGTGCCGACCACCGGCACGCCCATGATCCGCAGGTTGCGCTTGGCCGGGTCGTCGTCGAGGAGGGCGACCGGCAGGTACGGGCTCTCCGGGTCGCGCAGCATGGCGGCGATGACCTGGGCCCCTCCCTCACCGGCGCCGAAGACCAACAGGCGCTGGAGGTCGGCACCGGTGGGCCGGCGCCGCCGCTCGAGCCCGAGACGCCAGCCGTAGCGGACGCCCGCCATGAGCACCAGGGCCGCCAACCCCCCGGCGATCGGGACGCTGCGGGGGACCAGTGTGTCCGGAGCCTGCACCCAGAGGTTGGCGAGGAAGACGACCCCGGTGGTGACCAGCGTCGCCCAGACCAGGGCCGCCACCTCCTCGAAGCTCCCGAACCGCCATCGGCCGGTGTACAGGCCGGCGCTCAGGCCGGCCACGACCTGGGCCAGGACCGCCAGGGGGACGATGGGGAGGAGGCCGACGAAGTCCCCCGCCGACGGACGCAGGTCGAAGCGGAACAGCAGGGCGAGGACGAGGGCGAGCGTCCAACCGAGGGAGTCCAGGGCGATCTGGATCGCGGTCCGATGGTGCTCCAGGAGCCTGAACACCCTGGCCTCACCCGCTCCGACACCCGGGCCGTCGCCGCCCTCCGAGGTCATCGCTGCGATGGTACCGGCCGACGTCCGGGCCGAGGGGACAAGGCGAGGCAGCCGGTTAGTGGCGCGCCGGCGTCCAGCCATTAGCATCGAGCGCCATGGGTCGGTGCCATGAGTTCGGGCTCCAGATCCACGACGGCTGTGGGCATGCGATGGTCGCGGGCGACACCTCTTGCGCCTGCCCGGAGTGCGGCGTGATGTGTGGTGGGCGGTTCGCCGGCTGTCCCGACGTGTGGGCGCGGGGACCTGAGCCCGTCGTGTCCGCCCTAGGGAACG
>DATACM010000154.1:0-2121 GCA_036259055.1 Acidimicrobiales bacterium
GGGTGGCACCCAAGGCGGGCGGCGATGTCGCGGTTGAGCTCACCGTCGGCCGCCGCCAGCACGATGCGGCAACGGAGCGCCAGCGCCTGGGCGCTCTTGGGCCGGCGGGCCCAGCGCTCCAGGATCTCCCGGTCCTCGTCGCTCAGGTTGATCTCGGCGGTCGGTCGTCCGCGTCGGGCCATTGCTCCTCCCATCCTCGTCGGATGAGAGGAAGTTCGCGACCTGTCCCAATTTCTCCTGCTAACTACTGACTTGGGACACTAGGAGGCTGGTCGGAAATCCACCGTTGAGCTGAGCTGATCCCGCAGACTCGCCGCATGCGAGGCGATGCGGACGACCAGGGCCTGCTGTGGGACGCCAACGTGCTGTGCGACGACCTCCTCGACGAAGAGGGCTTTCTCGCCACGTTGGGGCGGGCCCGTGGCGTGCTGTTCGACGACGAGGACTTCGAGCCGCTCTACCCGTCCCGGCGGGGCCGCCCGTCGCACCCGCCCTCGGTGCTGGCGACGCTGCTTTTGGCCCAGCTGTTCTATGGCGTGTCGGACCGTGAGGCGGAACGTCGCAGCCGCCTCGACCTGTCGTGGAAGGCGGCGCTGGGCCTCCCCCTCGACCACCGCGGCATTCCCCACGCCTGCTTGGCCGAGTTCCGGGCAAGGCTCCTGCGGGCCGGGATGGTCGAGTTCCTCAACGCCCAGTTCCTGGGGGTGGCGAAGCGTGCGGGGGTCATCGGCCACCGCCGGGCGGTGGACTCCACCGGCATCGCCGACTCCGTGCTCACCCAAGACACGGTGAGCCTCATCCGCTCCGCCCTCCGTCGATGCCTGGAGCGGCTGGCCGTCATCGCGCCGGCTCGCGCCGCCGACGTGCGCGCCCGTCTCGCCCGCGACGACCACGACGCCGCCGGCAAGCCCCAGATCTGCTGGGCCTCGGCGGCCGAGCGGGCGGCGCTCGTGGCCGAGCTGTTCGCCGATGCTCACCTCCTCATCGACGCCTGCGCCGGGGTGGACGACGCCGAGCTGGTGGCCGCCGCCGCGCTGTTGGCCACCGTGGCCGGCCAGGACATCGACGCCGAGGGCGACGGAGCGGTGATCCGCCAGGGCGTGGCTCCCGAGCGTGTCATCTCCACCGTCGACCCCGACGCCCGTCACGGCCACCGCTCCCGGCGGGACCGCTACGACGGCTACAAGCTCCACCTGGCCGTCGACGCCGACTCCGACCTGCTCACCGCCGCAGAAGCGACCTCGGCGACGACCCACGACTCGGTGGTGCTGCCCCGCCTGGTGGCCGCCGACCCGGTGGCCGTGGCCGAGGTGCTCGGCGACACCCACTACGGCGGAGCCCAGGCCCGCCGAGACCTGGCGGGCCAGGGCATCGAGGTGGTGGCGCCGGCGCAGCCCTCCTCGGCCCCGAAGGGGTTGTTCAGCAAGGACGACTTCGTCGTCGACTTGGAAGCCCGCACCGTCACGTGCCCAGCCGGTGAGGTGGCGACGATCCCCAAACCCGGCTCGAGCGGCCGGGCCCAGGCCCGCTTCGGTGAGCGGTGTGGGATGTGCCCACTGGCTTCCCGCTGCACCGCCTCGACTCGAGGTCGGTTCGTTGAGATCGGCCCCGACGAGGAGCTGCTGGCACCCGCCCGGGCGGCTCGGTGGACCATCGGGTTCCGAGATCGCTACGGCGAGCGATCACGCATCGAACGCAAGGCCGCCCAGCTCAAGTACCGAAGCCCAAAGGTGCCCTGGCGCGGCCTCGTCAAGGTCGACGCCTGGCTCAAGCTGAAGGTGGCCGCCCTGAACCTCGACCGGATGGGTCGCCTGGGCCTGGTCGGAGGTTGACCCGACCAGTGCTTCTCACGTCGATGCGCCGTCGGCCGACCATGGCGAACCACAATTGGCTCGGCAGAGGTCCAGAAGGCCTTTTCCGACCAGCCTCCTAGAGGCCCCACCGCGTGCGCGACGATCTCGGAGACCCCTGTCCTGGGGTCCGGGCTTCCTCACAGCAGCTACGACCGACGAGGATGAGGACCCACGTGTGAGATCCTGCGGCGGCACCACATGAGAACCGACCACGGCGTCCACGCCAGCTTCCCGGCCCCGACCGTCGCCTCGCTCGAGGCCAACACCC
>DATACM010000155.1:0-5531 GCA_036259055.1 Acidimicrobiales bacterium
CCGCCCCGGTGGCCTGCCCGCTGCGCCCGGTTGCCGCGGCCGCAGCCTGGCGCCCGCGCCCGGCGGCCGCTCCGGCCGCAGGCACGGGGTCGGCGGCGGTGTCGTCGTCGCTTCCAACCACGTTCCGCACCCCCCGCTTGACGTTGTCCGCGCCCTTCTGGGCCAGCCGCTTGGGGCTGACCTTCTCCTTGACGTCGTCGACCTTCTCGGACAAGTCGGCCTTGGCCCGCTCCATCACGTTCTGGGGCGAGACCTTGTCGCCGATGGCCTCGAGGGTGTCGCCCAGGTCCCCGCGCACATCGTCGATCTCGTCGCGCAACTCCTCGGCCCGGGTCCCCATCTCAGTACCTCCTCCACGCGTCTGAATAGGTCTGCCCCTGCTGCTCCTGCTGCTCCTGCGGCGGGCTCTGGGCGCCTCGCTGCAGCGCGTCCTTCGCCGTCTGCACGTCCTCCTTGACGGTTTCCACCGTCCTCTCGGGGACGGGGCTGAAGGTGGCGAGCTTCTTCTTGCCCTGCAGGGCCAGACCGCCGGCGACGGCACCGAAGACCACGGCCACGATGAGGAACGCCAGTCCGGTCGGCATGACCGCGGCCAGGCCCCAAGCCGCGGCGAACGACAGCAGGATGGCGGCGAGCAGCCCGACGACGCCGGCGGCGGCAAACGCGGCCGCCCCCTTGACGCCGCGGTTGATCTGCTCTCGGGTCTCGATCTTGGCCAGCTCGATCTCCTTGCGGAGAAGCGCTTGGAGCTGGGTGGTGACCTCCGACAGGAGCTCGCCGAGGGGGCGCTCTTCGGGGGCGGCCGAGCTCCGAGACGAGCTCGCTCGGCCCCGCGATCCGGTGGCGGGCACGATCACACGCTCCCGGAGGGCGCGGTGCCCGGCTGACCGTCGCTCGACGACGCTCGGACGGCACGGCCGATCCCGAACCCGGCGACAGCCGCGCCGATCAGGAAAGCGCCCGGACGTCGACGGGCGAAGGCCTGGACGTCGTCGAGCACGCCCGTCAACCCGCGCGTCTGGATGTCGTCGATCACGCCGTACACCCGGTCGGCGGCTTCGTAGACGGCGTCGGCCGCGTTGGTGACGTAGGGCTGCACGGTGGCCGCGTCTTCGGGCCGCCCCTCGGCCAGGGCCCGGATCTCGTCTCCCAGTCGGGAGAGGTTGTCACCGAGCCGGCGGGACTGGGTGTCGAGCTGTTGCTGGACCTGGGCCCGAGCCTCCTCGACGATGGTCCGGCCCTGCTCGACGACCTCGCCGCCCACCTGCGGCGCCTGCTCGAGGACGGTGTCCTTCACCCGCTGGGCCTGCCGGGAGGCGACATCGGCCACCTGCTGGCCCTTCTCCTGCACGGTGGACGCCACTTCCTGCGCTTGCTCTCCGGCCTGGGACGCCACTCTCTTGACCCGTGAGCCCGAGCGGGCGGTGGCTCCTCCGGTGGCCCGAGTGGATCGCCGGGCCTTCGTCATCGGGCCCGGTGTCGTCTGCTGTTGTGCCATCCGTTTCTCCTCTTTCCGATTGAGATCTCCAACTGCCGCCGGTTCGGTTCATCCGCTCTGGCCGCTCTCCCCGGTCTGCCCGGTCGCCGAACGGATGCCCCGGTGTGAGGAGCAGGAGCGCGTGTCTCGGTCAGCCCTCCTCGTCGTCGCCGCTGTCACCCCGCACGGCGTCGCGCGCCTTGTCGATGACGGCCGCCACCTTCTCGGTCGCCCCACCGGCGGACGTCCGCGGGTGCGGTCGGGTCGGGGCGCTCTTTCGGGCCTCCTCCAGCCGCTCGCCGAGGGCGGTGAACTCCGTCGGCGGGAGCGACCACCGCAGCTGCTGGAGGATCTCGACCTGCTCCTCCTCGACGTGGGCGAGCAGCTCGTCCCGCAAGGCGTTGACCTGGCTCTCGACCTCGGGAGCCGACGCGTCTGCGCCGTCGAGGTCGGCCAGCATCTCCTTCATCCTCTGGTGGTCGGCCTCGGCCTCGTCGGCCAGGCGGTCACCCTCGGGAATCGCCTGGCGCACCACCGGGTAGATCTCCTTCTCCTCCACGGCGGCGTGGACGGAGAGTTCCCGGACGATGTTCTGCAAGATGTCGGTGCGCTCCTCGGGCTCGGCGGCGGTGAAGGACTGGAACAGATTGGCCACCGTCTGGTGGTCCTTTTCGAGGGAGAGCACCGGGTCTGACGGCGTGTCCATGGCCATGATCGAACCTCCTGACCCTTAGGGCACCGGTGGGCAACGCCACGCACCGGCCCGGCCGGACGCCTCGTTCCCCGGCTCGGCTACCTCCTCAACCACGAAGTACCTGCCCGGGGGGGATGACGCTGAAACGGGCAGTCGTCCGGCCGCCGCGTCAGTCCTCGGTGTCGCCTTCCCAACGGCGGTCCTCCTCGTCCCAGGCCTCGTTGCGGGCCTCGACGCGGTCCCGCCAATGGATCGCTTCCTCCTCGGACCGGTAGGGGCCGAGGCGTTGGGCGGCGCCGCACGCCTCGTTCGCCGGTTCGGCTCGCTCGTGGTCGAGACACCAGTACCACTCGGCTGCCATGGCGACCTCCGCGTCCTCGCGCTACTCGGAAGGCGGAAGATACCGAGCGGCGAGCCAGCGGCCGCTGAGGACGTCCAGCTCCCAGACGGACCCTTTGGCGAACGGGTAGTCGGGTGGCAGGGGAAGGCCCTCGCTGGCGGCGAGGGTGTCGAGGACGGGCGGGATGAGGTCGCCGTGCGTGCAGAGGACCGACGACGACGACGCCCCGCTGCGCAGGAGCTCGACGGCGTCGGCCGGGGCGGCATCCTCGGCCAGGGCGGGTGCCTCCTCGACGGGCAGGCCGAGCTTCTCGGCGAGAGGCTCCACCGTCTGCACGCAGCGCACGTACGGGCTGGAGAGCACCCGGCGCACCGGCCGGTCGGCCAAGAGGTGGACGAGGCCCTCGGCTTGGCGCCGGCCCTTGCCGCTCAAGGGCCGGTCGCGGTCGGGGCCTTCCCAATTGCGGCGGCTGCCGGCCTTGGCGTGGCGCACGAGGTAGAGCGGCACCCCTGGATCGTAGGCACGGCTTCAGACCGAGAGGGAATCGACGACCTCGGTGTCGTGCTCGTAGCTGAGCAGGTCGCCGGCCTCCTCCCTCGTCACCCACCGGACCTCGTCGATCTCCTCGGTCGGCGTGAACGAGCCGGCGTCCCTCCCGTCCTCGGGCGTCATCGCCCAGTACCGGACCACCTTCGGGCGGTCGCGGTGGTCGGTGTACTCGACGGTGAGGAGCTCGTCGCCCAGACGGCAGCGCAGACCGGTCTCCTCCTCCACCTCGCGCACGGCCGCCGCCTCGTGGGTCTCGCCGGCGTCGAGCTTGCCCTTGGGCAGGCTCCAGTCGTCGTACTTCGGACGGTGGACGACGAGGACCTCGACCCCGTCCTGCGCCGTGCGCCGCCACACCACGCCGCCGGCCGCCTCGACCGCATCGGCCGCTGTGTCTCCCGGTGACCTGCGCTCGGTTCGGCTCAAGGAGCTGGCTACTCCCCGCCGAGCATGTCGCCGCGGCGCCGGCGGGCCCGTTCGAAGGCGAGCTCTTGCAGGCGGAGCTGGGCGTTGATCCCCTCCTTCTCCTCGATCTTGTGCCACGACCCGTCGGGGTGGAGCTCTGAGGCGAGGACGTCGTCGGCCAGACAGACGTCGAGGATCTCCTGGAGTCGGCCCTGCAGCGCCGGGTTCTCGACGGGGACGACGGCCTCGACGCGGCGGTCGAGATTGCGGGGCATGAGGTCGGCCGAGCCGATGAAATAGCGACGGCCCTCCCGAGGGCCGAAGCCGTAGATGCGCGAGTGCTCGAGGTAGCGCCCGACGATCGACCGGACGGTGACGTGCTCCGAAAGGCCCGGCACCCCGGGACGGAGACAGCAGATGCCTCGCACGATGAGGTCGATGCGCACGCCGGCCTGGGAGGCGGCGTAGAGCTCGTCGATGACCGTGGTGTCGACGAGGGCGTTCATCTTCATGACGATGCGGCCCTCGGACCCGGCGTCCCGCTGCTCCCGGATGAGCTCGACCATGGCCGGGCGCAGGGATCCGGGGGCGACCAGGAGCTTGCGGTACTTCGTCTGGCGGCTGTACCCGGTGAGGTGGTTGAACAGGTCGGAGAGATCGGCGCCCAGTGCCTCGTCGGCCGACAGCAGGCCGAGGTCCTCGTAGAGCTTGGCCGTCTTGGGGTTGTAGTTGCCGGTGCCTACGTGGCAGTAGCGGCGGATACCGTCCGGCTCGTCGCGCACGACGAGCGCGGTCTTGGAGTGGGTCTTCAGTCCCACCAGGCCGTAGACGACGTGGACGCCCGCCTGCTCCAGCGCTCGGGCCCAGGCGATGTTGGCCCGCTCGTCGAACCGGGCCTTGAGCTCGACGAGGGCGGCGACCTGCTTTCCCCGCTCCGCCGCCCGGATGAGCGCCTTGACCACCGGGCTGTCGCCCGACGTGCGGTAGAGCGTCTGCTTCATCGCCAGGACGGCGGGGTCGTCGGCCGCCTGCTCGATGAACGCCTCCACCGACGTGGCGAACGAGTCGTAGGGGTGGTGCACGAGGATCTCCTGCTCCCGGAGGACGGCGAACATGTCCACCGGATTGCCCTCGTGGTCGACCAGCTGCGGCTGGGTGACACCCACCCAGACGTCGTCCTTGAGCTCGGGGCGGTCGAGCTCGTAGACCGCGAAGAGCCCCGAGAGGTCGAGGGGGCCCTCGCTCTCGTAGAGGTCGTCGGGCTCGAGCTCGAGCTCCCGCATCAGCAGCTCGCGGGTGCCGGCGGACATGCTGCTGTCGATCTCCAGCCGCACCGCCTTCCCGAAGCGGCGCCGGCGGAGCTCGAGCTCCACCGCCGCCAGCAGGTCGTCGGCTTCCTCCTCCTCGAGGGCGAGGTCGGCGTTGCGGGTGACCCGGAAGGGCTCGTGGCCCTGGATCTCCATGCCCGGGAACAGCGTGCCGAGGTGGGCGGCGATCACCTGCTCGAGAGGGACGAAGCGCTCTCCGTCGGGCATGACGACGAAGCGGGGCAGGACGGGCGGCACCTTGACCCGGGCGAAGCGGTCCTCGCCCGTCTTGGGGTCGCGCACCCGCACCGCCAGGTTCAGCGACATGTTGGAGATGTAGGGGAAGGGGTGCCCGGGGTCGACGGCGAGCGGGGTGAGGACCGGGAAGATGCGCTCGTGGAACACCTCGACGAGGTACTCGCGGTCGTCGTCGTCGAGCTCCTCCCAGTCGGAGAGGACGATCCCGACCTCGCCGAGCGCCGGCACCACCTGGTCGAGGAAGGTCTTGGACTGACGCTTGACGACGTCCTGGACGCGGGTGCGGATGGCCCGGAGCTGCTCGGTGGGCGTCATGCCGTCGGGGCTGGTGCCGGTGATCTTGGCCGCCTCCTGCTCCTTGAGCCCCGCCACCCGCACCTGGAAGAACTCGTCGAGCCCTTCGCTGAAGATGGCGAGGAACTTGGCCCGCTCCAACAGGGGCTGCTTGGCGTCCTCGGCGAGGGTCAGCACCCGGGCGGCGAAGTCGATCCAGGCCAGGTCGCG
>DATACM010000156.1:0-7192 GCA_036259055.1 Acidimicrobiales bacterium
GCGAGGATCGTGATGATGTCGGGGACGTACACGCCCTTGAGCAGCCAGGGGACGATGGAGATGTTGTTGAACGAGGCGGAGCGGATCTTGCAGCGGAAGGGCCCGAGCCCTCCCTTGCTCACGACGTAGAAGCCCATCTCGCCGAGGGGGTTCTCGGTGTGGGCCCACGCCTCGCCCGCCGGGACCTTGATGATCCTCGGCACCTTGGCCTGGATCGAGCCGGCCGGAATCCCTTCCAGCATCTGGTCGATCATCTTGGTGGCCTCGCGGGTCTCCTGGAGCCTGACCCAGTAGCGGGCGAACGAGTCACCGTCGGTGTGGGTCCACACCTTCCAGTCGAGGTCGCTCCAGACGAGCGGCGACGGCTCGTCCCGGCGCAGGTCCCAGTCGACTCCGCTCGCCCGGATGTTGGCACCCGACAGGCCGTAAGAGAGGCCGACGTCGGGCGGGATCACGCCGACGCCCCGCGTACGGGCCTCGAAGATCTCGTTGCCCATGAGGAGGTCCTCGAGCTCGTCGCAGTACTCGCGGATGTGCTGCATGACCTGGCGGGTCTCGCCGATCCAACCCTTGGGCAGGTCGTCCTTGAGCCCGCCGATGCGGTCGTAGTTGGGGTGGAACCGCCCGCCGGTCACCGCCTCGATGAGGTTCAGCACGTACTCGCGGTCGCGGAAGGCGTAGAAGACGGGGGTGAGGGCGCCGAGCTGCACTCCCATCTCGCCGATGAACAGCGAGATGTTGGCGATGCGGCTCATCTCGAAGAGGATCGTGCGGATGTACTGCGCCCGGGGAGGGGCCTCGATCTCCATGAGCTGCTCGGCGGCCAGGATGAAGGGCACCTCGTTGGCGAACGAGGAGAGCCAGTCGATTCGGTTGATGAGGGTCGTGATCTGGGGGTAGGTGCGGACCTCGGTGAGCTTCTCGTAGCCCCGGTGCATGTAGCCGCACACGACGTCGGCGGCCACCACCTGCTCGCCGTCGAGGCGGGCGACCAGGCGGAGGGTGCCGTGGGTGGCGGGGTGCTGCGGGCCGAGGTTGAGCGTCATCTCCTCGGTCTGGAGCTCCACGTTCAGCCGGGCGTCGGCCGCCTGGGCGCCGATGTAGGCGAGCCGCTGCTGGTCGCTCACCGCCGTCACGAGTCGCCTCCTCCTCCTCCTTCGGTGGCGGCGGCCTCCGCCTCCTCGCCTTCGTCGGGCATGGGCTCGACATCGACCAGCCCGGGCCACGGCTTCACCTCCCGGGACAGGAGCGGGAAGTCCTTGCGCAGGGGGAAGCCCTCGAACTCGCCGGGGAGGTAGATGTGGGTGAGGTTCGGGTGCCCGACGAAGTCGATACCGAACATCTCCCAGGTCTCGCGCTCGTGCCAGTCGGCCCCCGCGTAGACGGACGACCACGACTCGACTGCCGGCGCCTCGTCGTCGAGGTCGGCCTTGAGGGTGACCCCCTTCTTCTCCCGGGTGGAATAGAGGCGGGCCAGGACTTGGAAACGGGTCTCCCCGCCGGCCACGCCGGTCTCCCAGGCGCCCGGTCCCCCCTCGGACTCCTCGTCGTCGGTGGTGCTGGCGTAGGCGGCGGCTTCCTGGTCACCGGTCGGGCCGGGCTCGGCCTCCTCCTCGTCGCCCCCCTCGACGCCGGCGGCCACCTCCCCCCGCGCCTGTGAGGTGGCGGGCGCCCAGTCGATGGCCGACAGGAAGCAGAAGTAGTCGAAGCCCAACTCCCGGCACGTCTCGGCCGTGCGCCGCCACGCCTCCCGGCGCACCCGCAGCCAGGAGTCGTCGTTCCTCGTCTCCTGGCCGACCACGTCGTCGCCCAGCTCGGAGGCGAGCGTCTGCACGAGGGCGTGGGGCTGGTCGTGCCGGTCCTGCTGGTCGTCTGCCTGCGGCTCCTCGGCGTCCGGGGCCTCGGCCTCCGCCCCGCCCGAGTCAGCTGACGACAATGGGCTCACCCCGCCAGCGCTCGGCCATGTCCTCGTTCTGGATCTTCTTCTGCAGCAGGACGATGCCCTCGAGGAGGGCCTCGGGGCGGGGCGGGCACCCGGGGACGTAGACGTCGACCGGGATGATCTGGTCGACCCCCTTGGTGACCGAGTAGGAGTCCCAGTAGGGGCCGCCGCAGTTGGCACAGGAGCCCATTGAGATCACGTACTTGGGGTCGGGCATCTGCTCCCACAGGCGGCGGATGGCCGGCGCCATCTTGTCGGTGACGGTGCCGGAGACGACGACCAGGTCGGCCTGGCGAGGGCCGGCCGGGAAGGGGATGACGCCGAGGCGCATGACGTCGTAGCGCGGCGAGCCGAACGCCGCTCCCATCTCGATGGCGCAGCAGGCGAGGCCCCACTGGTACACCCAGAGCGAGTACTTGCGGCTGTAGTTGAGGAGCCAGGTGAGGGGCTTGAACGCCTTCTTGGACAGCGCTCCCTTCTCGACTACGCCCACCGCAGCACCTTCTTGCGCCAGGCGTAGACCAGGCCCAGGGCCAGGATGACGATGAAGATCGTCATCTCGACCAGCCCGAACACGTCGAGGGCGTCGAGGCGGACGGCCCACGGGAAGATGAAGACGGCTTCGACGTCGAACATCACGAACAGCAGGGCGAAGACGTAGTAGCGGATCTGGCTCTGGGTCCACCCGGCGCCGACCGGGTCGACCCCGCACTCGTAGTTGATGTACTTCTGGGGCTGGGGCCGGGTCGGGCGGACGAGCCGGGCCATCCCCAGCATGGCGCCGACCATGCCGACGGCGGCCGCCCCGAAGATGAGGACGGTCAGGTACTGCCGCAGGAACTCCGACACGGGTCGGAGCGTACAGAAGGGCTTGGAGAATCGCCAAAGCGCCTACTGCGGATTGGGTGAGGAAAGTCGCTCGTTCCGAGCGACTTTCCGTAGCCAGAACGCTCAGCCGCACATGCCGAGGCGGTCGCAGAGGCTGGGGTCGGAGGCAACCGGCTTGGGCAACCGCGGGTCGCCCGGGACCAGCGAGGCGGCGGCGGTCAGAAGGTCGCTCTGCCCGATGGCCGGGGAGGACAGGACGGCGAGAGTGTGCTCGTCGTAGAGAACGGCTACGAGGTGGTCGCCCTTGATTGCCGGGCGGCCGCCGACGACCGCCGTCTCCCACGAGGCCGGGTCCTGGCTGTTCACCCGCTGGCGTTCGAGCGGGAAGGGGCCGGCGCTCGAGACGTCGACCCACAGCTCGATCCCACCGGGTCCCCGGTACAGGAGCCCGATCAGGTCGCGATCTTCGGGCGTTCGCACCGCCGTGAACCCCGCCGGCAGCCGCACCGCCAGCTCTTCGCCGTTTCGGACGACGCCCTCGGCCACGTCGGCCACCTCTTCCGTGGACAGGCCGCGCCGAGGCGTGACGCTCACCAGGACGTCGTCGATCGGGTCGCACCAAGCGAGATTCTCGGGCGGACCAGTCTTCGCCGCGTCCGATCGGTAGGCGTTGATCGCCTCCTGCTGCGAGGCCGCGCCCGCCCAACGGGGGGTGGCTGCCGGCGGACACCGGCCGTCGGGCCCGCTCCAGACGATCCCCCCGCTCCGGGTGAAGTCCTCCGACCAGAAGACGATCTCCTGAGTCCCCATCCGCCGAGTTGTGTCGCTCCCAGCGGCAACCAACTCGAAGCCGGCGGGCAGCTGCGAGGGGACGACGAACGTCGGCTTCGCCGCCGTCTCCGCGGCCGGGGTCTCCGTCGGGGGGCGGCCGAGTTCGACCCGGCTCCCGTGCTCCTCGTCGACCACCACCAGCAGGGCGGTGACGACGACCAGGCAGGCAGCCACGGCGGCCCCCGCCACCGAACGGCTACGAGACCGGCGACGTCCGGGAGACCCGAAGGGGTCGAGCGGGGGCGCGACGGGGGCGGCGTCGACCAGCTCGGCGACGAGGCCTCGGATCCTGCGGTCGAGAACGTCGGTCATCGCAGCAGTGCCTCCAGGCGGTGACGGGCGGCGGTGAGCTCGCGCTCGACGGTCCGCCTCGAGGTGCCCAGCCAGCGGGCGACCTCGGCCGGCGGCTCGTCGAGCCAGTAGGTGAGGTAGATCACGGCGCGCTGGCGGACGGTCAGGCGGCGGAGGGCGTCGAGCACCTCCGGGCGCACCAGCGGGACGTGGAGGCGCTCGGAGCGGGCGGCGGCCGCCTCCCGGCGCAGGCGGCGTTGGGTCGACCGTCGCAGCTGGCGGGCCTCGTTCAAGACCGTCCGGTACAGGTAGGCTCGCGGCTCGGTCACCGACGGCCACGACGGGGAGGAGAACGCCCGGAGGACGGCACCGGCGACGAGATCCTCGGCGCCGCCCGGGCCCACCAGCAGGGTGGCGAACCGGACCAGCTCCTCGGCGTGCTTCTCGTATGTCTCCCCGTCGGCGTCCCGCACGACCCTTTGATGCCGCCCCGCCACCGCATCCGCCATTGTGGCCGCGGAAAGTCGTCGGTATTGCGCGACTTTGTCACCCAATTCGCCCGGAGGGGATCGGCTAGTGGTCCGTCGCGGATTTGATCTGGTGGGCTAACGCCGCTCGGCCACGCTTGACCTTGGCGATGATCTCCTCGGCGGTCTTGTGCCACATGAAGGGCTTCGGGTCGTCGTTCCAGTGCGAGGCCCACAGCTCGATGGCGTCGACCAGCTCGGCGACGCTCCCGAAGCTGCCCCGTCGGAGCCGCTTGTCGGTGAGCTCCTTGAACCAGCGCTCGACGAGGTTCAGCCACGACGAACTCGTCGGGGTGAAGTGGAGGTGGAACCGCTTGCGCTTGGGGTGGGCCAGCCAGCGTTCGACATCGGGATGCGTGTGCACCGACAGGTTGTCCAGCACGAGGTGCACCTCGAGGCCGCGTGGGACGTGGAGGTCGATCAGCTTCAGAAAGAAGAGGAAGTCGCGGTGGGTGTGACGACGCCGGCAGTGGGTGAGGACCTCGCCGGTGGCGGCGTTGAGGGCGGCGAAGAGGTCGACGGTCCCGTTGCGCTTGTAGTCGTGGGTCATGGTGCCCGCCCGACCGGGCTTGAGGGGCAGCGACGGCTGGGTCCGGTCGAGGGCCTGGGTCTGGGTCTTCTCGTCGAAGCACAGCACCACCGCCCGCTCGGGCGGGTCGAGGTAGAGGCCGACGACGTCGACGAGCTTCTCCTCGAAGCGGGGGTCGTTCGACAGCTTGAAGGTCTCCGCCAGCCAGGGCTTGAGCCGTCGGGCCCGCCAGATCCGAGCCACGGTGTCCTTGCCCACGCCGTGGCGGTCGGCCATGGTCCGCGTCGACCAGTGCGTCGAGTCGTCGTCGGGCCTCTCGTGCAGGGTGTCGTGCACGATCGCTTCGATCACGTCCGGGGGGATGCCGGGCTTGCGCCCCCGCCCCGGAGCGATGGTCCCCACGCCGGCGATCCCCTGCTCGGCGAAGCGCGCTCGCCAACGCCGGACGGTGTCCGGCGTGGTGTCGCAGCGCCGGGCGATCTCCTCGTTGGCGACGCCGTCGGCCGCCCACAGCAGCGCCTTCGCCTGGATGACCTTGCGATGCGGGATCGACGACGACCGCGACATCGCTTCGAGCTGTTGTCGCTGGTCGTCGGTGACCTCGAGGGCAGGCGCAACCATGACCGTCATGGTCCCACCGTACCCCACCTTGCTATTTCAGCGACGGACCACTAGTGGCGCCGCACGGATCCCTCCGCCTGACGCCCTTCGACGGCAATGCCGAGACGAGCGATGATGGAGCGGTATGGGTGTTGAGAGCTGCCGGATCATCAACCTGCCCAAGGTCCATGATCCTCGCGGGAACCTGACGTTCATCGAGGGAACCCGACACGTCCCGTTCGAGATCCGCCGCCTGTACTACCTCTACGACGTTCCTGGCGGGGAAAGCCGCGCCGGGCATGCTCACCGCCACCTCGAGCAGTTCATCATCGCCGCTTCCGGCAGCTTCGACGTCCTCCTCGACGACGGCACCGCCAAGCACCGGTTCTCCTTGAACCGCTCGTACTTCGGTCTCTACATCCCGCCTCTGATCTGGCGCGAGATCGAGAACTTCTCTTCGGGCTCGGTGTGCCTCGCCCTCGCATCCGAGTTCTACGAGGAATCCGACTACTACCGTGACTACTCGGAGTTCCTCGATGCGGTGAAGGTCGGTCGGTGACGGTACCGTTCCTCGACCTGCGGGCCGCCTATCTCGAGCTCGCCGGGGCGATCGACGCGGCGGCGCGATCCGTGCTCGCCCGCGGCTGGTACGTGCTGGGAGCGGAGCTCGAGGAGTTCGAGCGGCGCTACGCGGAGTTCGTCGGGGCACGCCACTGCGTCGGTGTCGGCTGCGGCCTCGACGCCCTGGAGCTGTCGCTGCGGGCGATGGGCGTCGGCCCAGGGGACGAGGTCATCGTACCGTCCAACACCTACATCGCCACATGGCTGGCCGTGTCACTGGTCGGGGCCCGACCTGTCCCCGTCGAGCCGGACGAACGGACCTACAACATTGACCCCGGACTTCTGAAAGAGGCGGTTACCTCCCGCACTCGGGTCGTGCTTCCCGTACATCTCTATGGGCAGTGCGCCGACATGGACCCGATCCTCGAGATGTGCGCCGCCCATGGCCTGCCCGTGCTCGAGGATGCCGCTCAGGCCCATGGCGCCCGATACCGCGACGTCCGCGTCGGTGGCATCGGTGATGCCACGGCATGGAGCTTCTACCCGACGAAGAACCTGGGTGCGATGGGTGATGCCGGAGCCGTGACGACGAACGACGACGCACTGGCCGATCGCCTCCGCGTCCTCCGCAATTACGGCTCCCGACGCAAGTACGACAACGAGGTCCTCGGCGTGAACAGCCGCCTCGACGAGCTGCAAGCGGCGATCCTCGCCGTGAAGCTCCAGCATCTGGACGAGTGGAACGGGCGTCGACGGCACATCGCCGGCCGCTACCTCGAGAGCCTCTCCGGAACGGGATTGACCCTCCCCGTCGTGGCGCCGTGGGCCGAGCCGGTCTGGCACATCTTCGTCGTCCGCACCCCGGCGCGTGACGCCCTGCAGCAACACCTCCGCCGAGCCGGCGTCGAGACCCTCATCCACTACCCGACTCCTCCCCACCGCCAGCGCGCCTACGCGTGGCTCGACCTGCCGCCGGGCACCACCACTATCAGCGACGCCATCCACCGGGAGGTCCTGAGCCTCCCGATCGGCCCCCACCTCAGCGACGCGGACGTCGACGTCGTCATCGACGCGGTTCGGTCC
>DATACM010000157.1:0-3104 GCA_036259055.1 Acidimicrobiales bacterium
ACCCTTTCAAGGTGGCGGCACGGGTTCGAATCCCGTTGGGGGCGCCGAACAAACCTCGCTTTCCCAACAACGCCGGTGACGAACCCTGCGTCGACTTGCGCCTCGCGAGCCTGCCGGAGGGGATCGATCCTCGAGGCCGACGGGCCCATGGGTTCGGCACCTACCGGGCGTCCGGTAACAACCAAGCCCAGTTGAACCAGGCGCTCCGCGCCATTGCTCAGGCCTCTGGCGACGCGCCGCTGTGTCCCTGTCAGCGGACCGGCGGCCGCGATATCGAGCGGCTCAGAGAAGCGTGAACCCTCGGTCGACAGCCCGACTCCTTGGGTGGGGGTGGACACCTGGATGCCGCCAATCGCGCGGCCGACGCTTCGGACCTGCGACAACGGCCTGAGCCATTCGGGAGACAGCGACCTCGGCGTCGCCCTCCGTCGTCCATCAATGGGGCCCCGCGCGCCGGCCCGAGCACCGCGTCCCTCGAGGCGTTCGGCCCAATCGTCCCGGCCGACTCCGGGCCGGTCCTTCGCCATGTGAAGGAGTGTGCGGGCTGTCGGGCGCCAAAGCCTGACGCCGCTGACTTCCCCACCTACGATGGGCGGCTTCCCAGAAGCCTATGGGTGGCGGCGATGGCTACTTACTCGTACAGGATCTACGTGGTGGGCCACAGGCCGTCCTCCCGTGTGGCGGTGGCCAACCTCCGGCAGCTCTGCGAAGCGAGAGTGCCCGGCGACTACGAGCTGGAAGTCGTCGACGTGCTCCATGAGCCAAACCGTGCTGAGGTGGCGCGGATCATGGCCACCCCGACGGTCCTCAAGCTGGCTCCCTTGCCCCGCCGGCGCGTCGTTGGGGACCTGTCCGACAGCGACCTGGCAGCCATCGCCCTCGACCTCCCTGCCCACGACAGTGGGACTGTGGAAGGAGGCCCCCGCTGAGCCCCCTCGACGACCGGGTTCCGAAGCTCGCCACCGGCATCAGCGGCTTCGACAGCATCGCCTTGGGTGGCCTGCCCGCGGGCCGGGCGACCCTGGTGGCGGGAACCACCGGGAGCGGCAAGACCGTCTTCGCCGCCGAGTTCCTCGCCCAGGGCATACGGCGGTTCCACCAACCCGGCGTGTTCGTCACCTTCGAGGAACGCCCCGACGACCTGCGGGACAACTTGGCGTCCCTCGGCTTCGACGTCGCCAGCTGGGAGGCCGAGGGCACGTGGGCCTTCGTCGACGCCTCGCCCGACCTCGACGAGCAGATCGTCGGCGGCGCCTACGAGTTCAACGCCCTTGTGGCTCGTGTCCGCCACGCGGCGAGCAGGGTGGGGGCCGAGCGCGTCGTTCTCGACTCCTTGGGGGCAGTCTTCTCCCGCTTCCAGGACCCTGCCGTCGTCCGTCTGGAGCTGTCCAGGGTCATCGCCGCGCTGAGGGAGTTGGGCATCACCGCCGTGCTCACTGCCGAGCGCACCCACGAGTACGACGCCGTCGCCCGCTTCGGCGTGGAGGAGTTCGTCTCCGACAACGTGGTCATTCTGCGCAACGTCATCGAGGAGGAGAAGCGCCGCCGCTCGGTCGAGATCCTCAAGCTTCGCGGCGCCCCTCACCGAAGCGGGGAGTTCTCGTTCACGATCGTCCCCGGCGAGGGCATCTCGGTGATCCCCCTCGCGCTCATCACCATGCGCCAGCGGGCGTCGCAGGAGCGGGTCAGCCTCGGCAACGCCGAGCTCGACGCCATGTACGGCGGCGGGGCCTACCGGGACACGGTCACCTTCGTCTCCGGCCCCACGGGCGTCGGCAAGACCATCATGGCCAGCACCTTCATTGCCGCCGGGATCGCCGCGGGCGAGCGGTGCCTGCTGCAGTCGTTCGAGGAGAGCCGCGAGCAGATCCTGAGGAACGCCCTCAGCTGGGGCATGGACCTCGAAGCCATGGAGCGCTCGGGCCTCCTCCGCGTGGTGAGTGAGTACCCCGAGGTCGCCTCCCTGGAAGACCACTACGTGAGCATCCGCCAGCTCCTGGACGAGTTCCAGCCTCAGCGGATCGTCATCGACAACCTCTCGGCCCTCGAGCGCGTCGCCACCCAGAGGGGGCTGCGCGACTTCATCATCGGCCTGACCTCGTTCCTGCGCCAGCACGACGTTTCCAGCCTCTTCACCTCCGCTACCACCAGCTTGCTGGGCACTCAATCGGTGACCGAGAGCCACGCCTCCGCTCTGACCGACGCCATCGTGTTGCTCCGCTACGTGGAGGTGGGGGGGGCCGTGCGCCGGGCGCTCGCCGTGCTCAAGGTGCGGGGCTCAGCCCACGACGGGCGGATACACGAGTTCACGATCGACGACAGCGGAGTCCACATCGGCGAGCCCTTCAGCGGCCTCGCGGGCATCCTGGCCGGATCCATCGCCCAGTGGCGGACCGACGCCCCGAGTCCGCCGGGGGGATCCGGCGGCGAGGGCGCCTCGTCGTGACGGAGCACATCGTCGTGCCTGCCCGACGACCCGCCGCGTCCGCCCGGTCAGCGAGATTCTGCTGACAGAGTGCGTTCAGAGTGGGCCATACAGATTTTGGAGCTCCTGAATCACACCTGCTCTTGACGAACGGAGCCCGGTGTCGCAGATTTCCAGTGATCTCACCATCGTCCTTGGTCGGTTTGTTCGACCTGGTGCTCCTGCCAGCGGATACCAGGAGGACGTTGCGATGGGTGGCTCACCTCGCGAACGGACTGGCGGAGCACTGTCATGCCGTCCGCATCACCCTCTTGACGCCGGCGAGCGGAGAGCTCGTCACGTCAAGTGCGCAATTGCGAAGGCAGGGAGGGTCCGCGCCTGGCGGCGAGCCCTCGAAGACGCCCTCCGTCGTTTCGGTGCGCGGGAGTGTCGAGCGGGAGGGAGCGGTCGGCGTTCGCGTGCAAGCATCGCCAACGCCGACGGACAGTCCGTCCGCGCCGTTCGGTCCGGGTGTCGGCTGCCCGGCGACCGCGACAGTGGACGGTGATATGTAGCGTCCCTGACTCCGTGAACGCCGTCGGCCGGAGCACCGTAAGGGGCACGCCCAGACGCCGGGCGTGCTCCGCCACGGCGACCTTGGCGTCCCATGACCCGATGCCGGTCCCCGGGAGGCCGTTCC
>DATACM010000158.1:0-3059 GCA_036259055.1 Acidimicrobiales bacterium
AGTGGGTGACCAGGCGCCGTCCTTTCGCCCGCAGGTGAGCGGTTGGCATCCCCAGGCTGAGCCTCTCCGTGAGTGCTTCCGCCTTGACGAGTGATTGCTCACGCGAGCGGGCCGTCGTGTCGCGACGACGACCCAGCTCTGTCCAGCGGATCCGCCACGGGCCACTTGGGTCGGCCGGCCCATAGACCGAGACGCCCTCAAGGTGAATGACCTCCCGGGCGTCGAACGTTCGCTCTTGTGCCTCTACCTGCGTAGTCACGGTCGTACCGAGTCGAGGCGAGGCCGCCAGCGTGGGGAACAGTTTGGGGGAAAACCCCCTCACTCCGAGGGGGAAAGGCTCAAAAGCCCAGGTCAGCGACTTGCCCGAACGGTCGCACCCCTTCTTGCAAAGCAGGCGCTCTCGCCACCTGAACTACTGCCTTGCGTGCCGGGACGAGGAATCTCGACGACGCCTACCCGATCGCCCGCCCTGCCAGGTTGCCTAGTGTGTCGCGCGACGACCTCCTACCGCTCTGTGGCGCCCGCACGCCAGACCATGAACCCGGCACTCGACGCTTCGGACGCGCGGGGGTACGCCGCTGGGGGGCTTTCGCCGAACGCCTGATGGCTCGAAGGCCGCGGAGTTGAGCGGGTTCGCAGACCGTCTCAGAGCCCCAATGAGACGACGAGCTCGGCTATGCGCGTCCCATCGCGTGTCCAATCTGTGTCCTCATACGTGCCGAGCCCGCCTTGCGGCGAAGTTCCGCCTCAGCCGAATAGACGGTACATCCGCCTGACCAGCATATATAGCCAGTGGGCGAGGGGGGACTTGAACCCCCACGGGGTTTCCCCCACAGGAACCTGAATCCTGCGCGTCTGCCAATTCCGCCACTCGCCCGACGCGCCACCCAGGGTACCGGACCCCGGCGCCCTGGCCGCCCGGGAGGGGTGGGTAAGCTCGCCAGGGACATGGGAATGAAGCAGTTCGAGCAGCGGCTCGAGCGACTGGTCGAGGGAGTCTTCGCCAAGACCTTCCGCAGCGGCCTGGAGCCCGTCGAGCTGGGGCGGCGGCTGACCCGCGAGATGGACATGGAGCGCATCGTGGGCGTCAACGGCCTGGTCGCGCCCAACCACTTCAAGATCAGCCTCAGTCCCGACGACTCGCGACGGTTCGACACGGTGGCCGAGGCGCTCACGAGGGAGCTGGCCGAGGCGGTGCGCGACCACGCCCGCGACGGGGGCTACTCCTTCATGGGCCCGGTCAAGGTGGAGCTGGAGGAGGACGACTCCCTCGGCAAGGGCGAGTTCCTCGTAGCCTCCGCCATGGTCGAGGCGCCGGGCGGGGCGGCGGTCGGGTCGCTGGCCATGGGCGACGGCCGGCGGGTGTCGATCGGCGAGGACCCGGTGAGCATCGGGCGGCTGCCCGAGTGCGACATCGTCCTCTCCGACCCCAACGTCAGCCGCCGCCACGCCGAGGTGCGCCGCCGGGGGAACGACTTCGTCGTCGTCGACCTCGGCTCCACCAACGGCACCAGGGTCAACGGCGCCGGCGTGCGCGAGCGCCGTCTGGCCGACGGCGACGAGATCACCGTGGGCGGGACCCACATCCGCTTCGAGGCATCCTGAGCCCCGGCTCGGCGCTGAGATGCCCGACTCGCTGCTCACGATCCTCAAGTTCTGCTTCCTGGCCGTGCTCTACCTCTTCTTCCTGCGCGTGCTGCGGGCGGTGTGGGCCGAGCTGCGGGGCCCGACCACGCCGGCTCCGGCGCCCGTCGCCCCGTCCGGCCGGGCCGCCCCCGCCCGCGCCCACTGGGGCAGCCGCAACGGCACCCGCCTGCGGGTGGTCGAGCCGCCAGAGGCCCGCGGCCGCAGCTACGAGCTGGGCGACGAGCTCACCCTGGGCCGGGCGGGCGGCTGCCAGGTGACCATCGACGACACCTACGTGTCCCAGCTCCACGCCCGCCTGTTCCGGCGGGAGGGCCAGTACTACGTGGAGGACCTGGGCTCCACCAACGGCACCTACCTCAACCGCCGCAAGGTCACCGCCCCCATCGCCATCCGCAAGGGCGACCGCCTCCAGGTGGGCAAGACGGTGCTGGAGCTCACGTGAACGGCTCGCGGCCATGACCGTCCTGCGCAGCGGCGCCGCCACCGACGTGGGGCGGGTGCGCCAGAGCAACGAGGACCGCTATCTGGTGCGCGACGACATCGGCCTGTTCGCGGTGGCCGACGGAGTGGGCGGCCACCAGGCCGGCGAGGTGGCCTCGCAGACGTCGGTGGAGATGCTGGAGGAGGCGTTCGAGGACGAGGAGCCGACCACCGAGGGCCTGGTGGCGGCGGTCAAGGAGGCCAACCAGGCGGTGTGGCAACTGGCCCAGTCCGCCTCCGAGAAGCGGGGCATGGGCACGACGCTGACCGCGGTCGCTCTGGTCGAGGAGGACGGCGAGGACCACCTGGCGGTGGCCAACGTGGGCGACTCGCGCGCCTACCTCTTCCAGCAGGGCGAGCTGACCCAGCTCACCGAGGACCACAGCCTGGTCGAGGAGCTCTACCGGGACGGGCAGATCACCCGCGAGGAGGCCGAGGTCCACCCTCAGCGCTCGATCATCACCCGGGCCCTGGGCATGGACCCCGAAATCGAGGTGGATTCCTGGCTGCTCATCCCCTACCGGGGCGACCGCATCCTCCTGTGCAGCGACGGCCTCACCAACGAGCTCCCCGACGACCGCATCGCCTCCGCCCTCCGACGGATCAGCGACCCTGAGGAGGCGGCCAAGGACCTCGTCCGCCAGGCCCGGGCCAACGGCGGCAACGACAACATCACCGTGGTCGTCATCGACATGACCGACGGCGACGGCGTCGAACGGGCGGGGGCCCGTGCGTCTGCACGCGCGAAGACCGATCCCGCGACGGAGCGTTCGGCTCCCGGAGCGTGGAAGAAGCGCCTAGCCATCTCCGTAGCCGTCATCGCGATCCTCGTCGCGGCGGTCTATGGCGGCCTGCTGTACGTCGTGAACAACTCATGGTTCGTTGCGCCGAATGACGACGGCGTCGTGACGATCTACCAGGGAATCCCCGAG
>DATACM010000159.1:0-9418 GCA_036259055.1 Acidimicrobiales bacterium
GGCCATGCTGGCCGTCACGCCCAGAGCAGCGACGGACAGCAGGATCTTCTTGGGCGTGCGCTTCGGGTCGGACATGGCTGGATCCTCCGGGATCGATTTGGCTCCGGAAGAGTTATCGTTCTGTCCGATCTAAACCTGTAGAGAAGTTCCAGCAGAACGAGGAGATCGCTCCGACCACGACGCCAGGCGGAGCCTGCGTCAGGCCGGGGCCGGACCGTGCCAGACGAAGACGCCGTAGCCCGGCATGTTGCCGACGATCCCGCAGGCGGCGACGCCGATACAGCTGACGCCGGAGAACCAGTTGGAGTTGCCGTACCCGGTCGTCGCCGCGACCGTTCCTCGGAAGACGTCGACGACCAGCCTTCGCGCCCCGGACTCCCCGACGACGGTGCAGGTGCGCCCGAACGGGCAGGAGATGTCGTGGGCGACGCCCGATCCGATGACCTGCACCGGTCCGCCGACGCCGTCCGCGCTCACCGCCATGATGGAGAACCCGACGGCGGTCGCATAGCACGTCGTCGACGAGGGGCACGAGATCTCGTCCGTCGGGTAGGAGCCGGGGGCGGTCGGGTACCTGCGCAGCGTCTGGGTCCAGGTGCCGTTGACGTTCGTGAGCACCACGAAACCGCTGCTTCCGACGGCGAGGCACCTCGTGGTGCTCGGGCAGTCGATGCCAATGGCGCGCCGCGTCCCCCGCGGGAACTCCCGAGCGGGCCCGGGCTGGCCGTTTTCCACGACGACGAAGAGAGGCGTGTTCGAGAGGTAGGGGAACGTGTTGATCGGGACCGAGATGGTGCCGGTGGCGAGGCAGGTCGTCGCCGTGGGGCAGGCCACGTCCCACAGCTCGGTGGTCGCCGGAACGGATCGCGGTGAGCCAGGGGTGCCGTCCCGGCTCACCTCGACGACGACCCCACCACCGCTCCCACGGCCGACGGCGACGCATCGCCCGACCGGCGAGCAGTCGATCTGGTGGAGCTGGGTGGTGCCCGGGACCGGCCGTACCGGACCGCTGGGCCCCGCCGCCCTCAGCACGACGACCGCGCCCACGTCGTCCGGGGTCCAGCCGACGCCGAGGCAGGTGCCGTCGGGCCCGCACCAGACGTCGGCGAGGTACCGCATGCCCGGGACCGCCTGCGCGGTCGGCTGCTGTGCGTTCGCGGGCGCAACGACCACCATGGAAGCCACGACGGCGGCCGCCATCCAGAGCAACGGGGCACGTGCTGCTGCGCGTGGTGTAATGGGTGCCCTCTCCTTCGCCGTTCGACCATCGTACGCGGGCGTCGTCACGCTCAGCCCGGCACCGGCCCGTGCCAGACGAAGTACGCGGTGTTCCCCAAGCCGCCGACCATCCCGCAGGTGGCGGGGCCGACGCAGCTGACCCCCGAGAAGTCGCTGAAGTTCGGCCACGTCGTGACCGCCGCCGGGGTCCCCCTGAAAACATCGACAACCAGCGCCCGAGTCGCCACGTTGCTCCCTCCGACGGCGGTGCACGCGCGCCCTACCGTGCAGGAGATGTCGTACGCGTTGCCCGCCTCGGTGGTGAGGATCTGCACCCGCCCGGCGACCCCGTCGGCGCTCACCGGCATGATCGCCGGAACGGCGTAGTACCCGCCTCCCGAGGGGATGAAGGCGGTGGCGGTCGCATAGCAGACCGTCGATGACGAGCACGAGATGTCGTACGCCGGGACGGCGCCGCCAGTGCTGAGCGGAACCCTCCGGAGCGTCGCGTTCCACGTGCCGTTCGACCTTCTCAGCACCACGAAGCCGCCTTGGTGGACGACGAGACACGTCGTCTCGCTCGGACAAGCGAGGCCGAAGACCAGCCCTGTCCGACGCGGGAGCTCCCGGGCCGGCGCCGGCTGGCCGTTCTCGATGATGGTGAAGACAGGCGTCGACACGGAGTACGGATACCAGGGGATGTTTGCCGACAGGTTGCCTATCGCCACACAGGTCGTTGCAGTGGGACAGTCCACGTCCAACAACTGGCCGGAGCCCGAGACCGGCCGCACCGGGCCCGGGATGCCGTCCCGGCTCACCTCGACCACGACCCCGCGACGGCCTTCCGATGTGTCCGGTCCGCTGGCCCCCACCGCGATGCAGCTCCCGCCCGGCCGGCAGGTGATGGAGCTCAGGTTCTCCGCTCCCGGGACCGGTCGGATCGGCCCGCTCGGGCCGGCCGCTCGGAGGACGACCACCGCCGCCACGTGCTGCTCGGTGAGGCCGACACCCAGGCAGGAACCGTCGGGCGCGCACCACAGTTCGCCGACGGCTTTCATGCCGGGCACCACCTGCGCAGTGGCCTGTTGGGCGTCGGCGGGGACGACGCCGGCGATGGAGGCCAGAAGGGCGGCCGCCGTGCACAACAGGAGGGCCCGTGCCGCTGCGCGTGGTCTCACGTCGATCCCCTGGTACGCCGTGGGGCCATCCTACCGGCGAGAGGTCCCGCGGTGTCGGCGACGCGATATGTACGTCGCGCTCCTATGGCCGAGAAAGGTCAGGTGCCGATGACGACCAGGCGCTCCTCGGTCATCTCACGCACGGCCGAGGGCGGTCCCTCCTTGGTGTTGCCGCTCTCCCGGACGCCCCCGTAGGGCATCTGGTCGGCTCGCCACGTCGGCACCTCGTTGACGAGGACGGTGCCGTAGCGCAGCTCCCTCGCCGCCCGCAGAGCGGTGTCGAGGCGGGCGGTGAAGATGCCGGCCTGCAACCCGTAGCGGGTGTCGTCGGCCAGGCGCAGGGCTTCGTCGAGCTCGGTGTAGGACTGCACCGCGACCACCGGGCCGAAGACCTCGTCGCGGCAGACCCGCATGTCCGGCGACACGTCGCGCAGCACGGTGGGCAGCAGGAGCCCGTCACGGACCTCGCCTCCGGTCAGGACCTCCGCGCCCCCGCCGACCGCCTCCGCGATCCACGATTGCACCCGGTCGCGGTTGTCGGGGGTGATGAGGGCGGAGACGTCGGTCTCCTCGTCGAGGGGGTCGCCCACCACCAGCTCGCTCGCCAGCTTGGCGAGGGTCGAGCAGAAGGCGTCGGCCACGTCGGCGTGCACGTACACCCGTTGGGTCGACACGCACGACTGCCCGGCGTGGCTGAACCCGGCGACCTGGATGGTGCGGGCGGCCCGGTCCCAGTCGCCGTCGGCCTCGATGATCACCGGCGAGTTGTTGCCCAGCTCCAAGGCGACCTTCTTGCGAGCGGCCCGCTCGGCGATGCCCCAGCCCACCTCGCCCGAGCCCGTGAAGCTGACGTAGGCGACGTCGGGGTGCTCGACCAGCGCGTTGCCCACCGTGCCTCCCCCGCCGGTGACCACGTTGAGGTGGCCCGCGGGCAGCCCGCACTCGTCGAGCAGGAGCTCGGCCAGGGCGATGGCCGAGAGCGGGGTCTGACTGGCCGGCTTCAGCACGACCGGGCAGCCGGCGGCGATGGCCGGCGCCACCTTGTGGGCCACCAGGTTGAGGGGGAAGTTGAACGGCGACACGGCCGCCACCACGCCAACCGGCACACGCAGGGTGAAGGCCAGCTTGCCCTCGCCGACCTGGGCGGCGTCGACCGGCACGACCTCGCCGGCGAGAGTGCGGGCGGCCACCGCCGCGAAGGTGACGGTGGAGACGGCGCGCCGGGCCTCGATGCGGGCCGTCTTGAGCGGCTTGGCCGACTCGGCGGCGATGGTGCGGGCGAACTCCTCCGACCGCTCGTCGAGCAGACGGGCGGCCCGGTCGAGGATCTCGGCGCGCCGCCAGGGTGGGATCGGCCCGGAAGCCAAAGCGGCGCGCGCCGCCCCGACCGCCCGGTTGACGTCGGCCCGTCCGCACGACGGCACCTGGGCCAGCTCGGCGCCGTCGAAAGGGGCGTGCACCGAGAGTGTCTCGTCTCCGGCGAATCGTTCGTCGCCGATGGGGACGGGTCGGACGGCGGCCATGGCGCCTCCTCTCGAGCGTTCAGCGTGATCCCATGATCCCACCGAGCGCCCGCTCGGCGACCGCCCGGGCCTGTTGCACGCACGCGGCGATGCCCAGCCCGCGGTAGGCGGCGCCGGCCACCAACACGCCCGGCGCCTCAGCGGCGAGGGCGGCCTCGATCCTGCGGACGCGCTCGTCGTGGCCGGGCTCGTACTGGGGGAAGCTCGCCGGCCAGCGGTCGACTCGCGAGGCGACAGCAGGTTCTGTCACGCCGACCATCGCCACCAGCTCCTCGTGGAGTGCGGTGACCAGCTCGTCGTCGTCCATGGCCAGCGCCCGCTCGTCGCCGTCCCGCCCAGCTGACGCCCGCAGGAGCACCAGGCCGCTGCTCGTCAGCTGGGGCCACTTCGAGCTCGACCACGTGCAGGCGGTGATCAGGCGCCCCTCGTTCCGGGAGACGAGGAACCCGCTGCCGTCGAGTGGCGTGGGGACGGCACCCGGACGGTACGCCAGGGTCGCGACGACGACGGACGCGTAGCGGATCCGCTCCAGCTCACGGGCCGCCGATGGAGCGGCCGCCGCCAGGCCGGCGGCGGCCGGACCGGCGGGCACGGTCAGGACCACCGCGTCCGCCTCCACCGCCGGCCCCGGATCGCACGGCACGAGCCACCGGCCTCCCGGCCCCGCCTCGAGCTGCCCGGCCGCCGTCGCCAGCCGGACGTCCGTCCCCTCGAGCGAGGCCGCCAGTCGTTCGACCATCCGCTCCAACCCTCCGGAGACGCCGAGGAACACGGGCTCCTCGTCGGTCTCCGGCGCACGGGCGCGCAGGCCGAGGATCAGGCTGCGGTGACGGTCGGCGGCATGGGCGAGGGGCGGGGCGGTGGCCCGGAGGCTGAGACGGTCGGCCCGCCCGGCGTGGATCCCTCCCACGAGGGGGTCGACCAGGCGATCCACGACCTCCCGGCCCATGCGCCCACCGACCATTTGGGCCACGGAGGGGTCGGGAGGGAGCGGCCGGCGGGGCAGCACCAGGTCGAGGGCGGCCCGGGCGGCCCCGGCGGGGGAGAGGTGCGGCCCCGGAGCGAGGGCCCGAAGTGAGATGGGGACGCCGAGCACCGTCCCCACCGGCAGCGGGCGCAGCCGGCCCGCCCGCCAGATCCAGGCCTTCGACGTGGCCGGTGCCACGAGCTCGTCGGCCATGCCCAGGTCGCGGCACAGGTCCCGGGCCCACGGAACCCGGCCGAGGAACGTGTCGGGCCCTGCCTCCACCGCCACGCCGGCCAGCGCCTCGGTGCGGATCTTGCCCCCCAGGCGACCGCTCGCTTCGAGCAGCGTCACCCTGGGAGGCGCCGGGCCCGCGCCGGCGGCCAGGTACCAGGCCGTGGCCAGCCCGGTGATCCCGCCGCCGACGACGGCGACGTGCCGCCGCTCAGGCGCGGCCAACCTCGGCGGCCGATGCGCCGCCCACGTGGGACCGCACCACCTCGGCGAGGGTGGCGCAGAACGAGGGGTCGTCGTTGGGCAAGGCGGTGCGGGCGAAGGCCAGGCCGAGGCGCTCGGCCATCTGGCGGGCCTCGATGTCGAGGTCATAGAGGATCTCCAGGTGGTCGGAGACGAACCCGGCGGGGCACACCAGCACGCCCTCGAGGCCGGCCTTGGCCCGCTCGTCGAGCACCGACAGCAGGTCCGGACCGATCCACGCCTCGGGGGTCCGGCCGGCGCTCTGCCATGCCACCGACCAACGCTCGACGCCTGCCCGCTCCGCCACCGCGGACGCCGTCTGCTCGAGCTGCTGCGGGTAGGGGTCGCCGAGCTCGAGGACGCGCGCGGGAAGGCTGTGGGCGGTGAACACCACCTCGACCCGCTCGGGATCGGTGACGAGGAGCAGGTCCCGCGCCTTCACCACCCGCTCGGCGAGGAGGTCGATGTAGCCGGGCGCGAGGTGCCACGACTCCACCATGGTGAGCTCGACCCGGCCCTCGGTCACCGCCGGGGTGGCGGCGGCGCGCGCCGCGTACTCACCCACCGACAAGGCCGAGTAGTGCGGGGCGAGCACCAGCCCCACGACCCGGGGGACCCCTCGCGAGTCCAGGTCGGCCATCCCGTCCTCGATGAAGGGCGGGGCGTGCTTCATGCCCAGCTCGACGTCCCAACCTTCGCCCAGCGCGGTGGCCACGCCCAGGGCCTGGGCGAGGGTCAGCCGGAGCAGCGGTGACGTCCCTCCGATGGCCTCGTAGCGCCGCCGGAGGTCGGCCAGGAGCTCGGGTGTCGGGGGACGGCCCCGGCGGACGTGGGTGTAGTAGGCCTCGACGTCGTCGGGGGTCTCCGGCGTGCCGTAGGCCATCACCAGCACGCCCGTGACCCCGCCGGGGCCCCCGCTCAGGGCCGGGGCCCCGCCGTCGAGCGGTGGACGTGGTCGACGATCTCCCGCAGGATGCCCGGATCGGTGTCGGGCAGGACCCCGTGGCCGAGGTTGAACACGTGGCCGGGGCGGCCGGCGTTGCGGGCGAGGACGTCGTCGACCTCGGCGGCCACCACCGGCCAGGGCGCCAGGCAGGCGGTGGGATCGAGGTTGCCCTGCACGGCGACCCCCGAGCCGAGACGGGCCCGCGCCCGGTCGAGCGGCACCCGCCAGTCGACGCCTACCACGTCCGCCCCCGCTTCGGCGAGGAGGTCGAGGAGCTCGCCGGTGCCCACCCCGAAGTGGATGCGAGGGACGCCGAGGTCGGCCAGCCCGGCGAAGATGCGGCGGCTCGCGGGAAGGGCGGAGCGCCGGTAGTCGGCGGGTGACAGCGCGCCGGCCCACGAGTCGAAGAGCTGGACCGCGCCCGCCCCCGCCTCCACCTGGGCGCGCAGAGAGGCCAGGGCGACGTCGGCCAGGGCGTCGAGGAGGGCGTCCCACGTGTCCGGATCGGTGCGCATCAGCGCCTTGGTGCGGGCATGCGACTTGGACGGGGCACCCTCCACCAGGTAGCTGGCCAACGTGAACGGCGCCCCGGCGAAGCCGATCAGGGGCACGTCGAGCTCCTTGACCACCAGGCGCACGGTGTCGAGGACGTAGGGGATGTCCGCCTCGGGCTCGAGCGGGCGCAGCCGGCGGAGGTCGGAGGGTCCCCGGAACGGATCGGCGAGCACCGGTCCGATGCCCTCGCGCAGCTCCACGCCGACGCCCAGGGCGGCGACCGGCACGACGATGTCGGAGAACAGGATGGCGGCGTCCACGCCGAGGCGGCGCACCGGCTGCAGGGTCACCTCGGCGGCCAGCTCCGGCTGCTGCACGATCTCGAACATGGTCGCCCGGGCCCGCACCTGGCGGTACTCGGGCAGCGACCTCCCGGCCTGGCGCATGAACCACACGGGGGTGCGGGCGACCGGCCTCCGCCAGCAGGCGTCGATGAAGTTGCCGGCGGTCCCGGGGGTCAGGCGAGGGACCCTGATGGTCAAGACTTCGACAGCGTGGTCAGCACCCGGTCGCAGGCCCGGATGATCTCCTCCCGCTCCTCGGGGGTCGACTGGCAGTTGACCAGGTACTCCACCGAGCCGTCGAAGAGGAAGACGAGGCGGCTCTGGCCCTGGGGCGGCGTCCTCAGTCCGACGCCGTCGTAGCGGACGCCGGGAAGGCCGCCGACTTCCACCGTCCTCCCGCTGACCGGACTTCCCGTGAGCTGGTGGACCACCTGGTCGACCTGGGGGACGAACGCGTCGATGTTCTCCGGGGTCACCTCGGCGTTGACGTCGTACTTGGCCAGGAAGATGGCGTTGGCCTCGTCGACGGCGAGCGCCGTCTGGGCCAGGGGCTCGCCGCCGGCCGACTCGGCCACCGCCTTGACCTGGCCCTGCTGGAGGGTGCCTGGGTACTTGAAGCTGATGGCGAAGTCCTCGTGGCTGAAGGTCTTCTCGCTCGAGGCGTCGTCGCCGCCGCAGCCTGCCAGCGTCCCGAGCAGCGCCGCCGCCAGGAGCAGCACCCTCAGCGCTCGCCGTCGCTGCCGTCGACCGGTCACCGGGCGATCCTACGCTCGGCGGACCGGCCCGGACTGACCACCCGATCGCCGTGTGCCAAGCTGGCCCCACGGGAGCTCGGGTGGACCGGGCTGAGAGGGCGCTGCCTGGCGCCGACCGTTGACCTGATCGGGGTAATGCCCGCGAAGGGAGAGGACCGACATGAGCGAGACGGGCACCAGGGCGGCTCGACGCCGCAAGGTCTACGTCGAGGGCGGTGAAGGCGTCCGGGTGCCGTTCACCGAGGTCGACGTCGATCCCTCGCCGTCGCCGGGGGGCGAGGTGGCCAACCCTCCCGTGCGCCTCTACGACACCAGCGGCCCGGGCTCCGACCCGGCGACCGGCCTGCCGCCCCTCCGCCGGCCGTGGATCACCCGGCGGGGTGACGTCGAGGAGTACGAGGGCCGCGCACCGGTCCTGCGTGACGACGGCCGAGCGGCGGCTCGCCGCGGTGCGACGGCGGAGCACCGCTTCGCAGGCCCGCGGCGGCGGCTGCTGCGGGCCCGGCCCGGTCGCACCGTCACCCAGCTCCACTACGCCCGAAGGGGCGAGATCACGTCCGAGATGGAGTTCGTGGCGTTGCGCGAGGGCGTCGAGCCCGAGCTCGTGCGCTCCGAGGTGGCGCGGGGCCGGGCCATCATCCCGGCCAACGTCAACCACCCCGAGTCCGAGCCGATGGCCATCGGGCGCCAGTTCCTGGTGAAGGTCAACGCCAACATCGGCAACTCGTCGGTGACGTCGTCGATCGCCGAAGAGGTCGAGAAGCTCACCTGGGCTACCCGTTGGGGGGCCGACACGGTGATGGACCTGTCGACCGGCGCTGACATCCACACGACGCGCGAGTGGATCATCCGCAACTCGCCCGTGCCCATCGGCACGGTGCCGATCTACCAGGCGCTCGAGAAGGTCGACGGCCGGGCCGAGGACCTCACCTGGGACGTCTACCGCGACACGATCGTCGAGCAGGCCGAGCAGGGGGTCGACTACTTCACGGTGCACGCCGGCGTGCGCCTGGCCTTCGTCCCCCTGACCGCCCGGAGGGTGACCGGCATCGTCAGCCGAGGGGGATCGATCATGGCCGCCTGGTGCCTGGCCCACCACCGGGAGAACTTCCTCTACGACCACTTCGAGGAGCTGTGCGAGATCATGGCCGCCTACGACGTGGCCTTCTCCTTGGGCGACGGGCTGCGGCCGGGCTCGGTGGCCGACGCCAACGACGAGGCCCAGCTGGCCGAGCTGGCCACCCTCGGAGAGCTCACCAAGGTGGCGTGGGGCCACGACGTGCAGGTGATGATCGAGGGCCCGGGGCACGTGCCGATGCACAAGATCCGGGAGAACGTCGAGCTCCAGATGGAGCTCTGCCACGAGGCGCCGTTCTACACGTTGGGCCCGCTGACGACCGACGTGGCGCCGGGGTACGACCACATCACCTCGGCCATCGGCGCGGCGATGATCGCCTGGTACGGCACGGCCATGCTCTGCTACGTCACGCCCAAGGAGCACCTCGGCCTGCCCGACCG
>DATACM010000160.1:0-4077 GCA_036259055.1 Acidimicrobiales bacterium
CGGATCGCCGTGTTCCACCTGACGCCGCTCGTCGCCGCCGGCGGCTGTGGGGCGGCGGTGCTGGCGGCCGCGGTGGTGGACGACGAGGCGGGGAGCCGACGGGCGCTGGCCGGGTCGGCGGCGGCGCTCTTGCTCGTCTGCCTCGGTCTGGCCGGCGGCCGTCAGGGGGTGCAGGTCGTCGTCCTGGTCGGGGGCCTGGCACTGGCCGCCGTGCTCACCGTCGACGCCGCTCCTCCCGAGGAAAGGGCCGCCCCTGCGCTGCTCGCCCTCCTGGGGACGGCGGGAGCCCTCGTCGGCGCCGGCGCGCTCCTCGTCGGCGACGATCGCTGGGACCTTCCCGAGACCGGCGTGGTGTCCCGTGCCGCCGTCGCCGTGCTCGTGGGCAGCGCCGCCCTGTGGGCGGTCGCCGGGACCGTTCGCTCCCGGCGGCCCCCCGCCCTCCTCCTCCCCGGCGGGCTCGTCCTCGGCCTGGCCGCTGCGCCGCTGCGTCCGGGAGCCGACGACGTGGCCTTGATGGCCGCCGTCCTCGCCGCCGCCGCCGTCGTGGCGGCCGCCACCGCTCCGCCGCCCATGGCATTGGGACTGCTCGCGTTGGCGGCGGGATGCGCCTCCCCCGGCCTCACTCCGGCCTCTCGTCTCCTGGCTGCCGCGGCCGTGCTGATAGCGGCGGCCGACCGGCCCCTCGCCCTGCTGGCCGCCCTCCCCGCCGGAGTCGCGCTGGCCGGCGGGGTCGTCGACGACGGAGGTTGGCCGGCCACCGTCGTGGCGGTGGCGGGCGTCGCCGTCGGCGCCCTGCTCACCCGCCGGGCCGTGGGTGAAGCCGGCGCATCGGCCCCTCGGCCGGTGACGCCCGGCCTCGTCCCCGCCGTCGCCGCCGTCACCTGGCTCGTCCTTCTCCCCGGGTCGTGGACGTGGACGGGGGCAGAGCTGGGGCATTACGACCGGGGGATGGCTCGAGGGGCGGTCGCCGCCGGCGTTGTCGTCGCCGCGGCCACGGTCGGGCCGCGCCTCGCCCTGCGGACCGGTCCCCGCCTCGGCCGGCGGCCGGGCGGTCGGTGGCCACGGTGAGCCGGAGGCGCGATGCCGCCGCTTGGTACGCTCCGGGCGCAGTGCGCCGACGCCCAGCTCTCGCCGGGCCCTCCCTGAGTGTGCGTGCTCCCGAGCGCGTCACCGAGCGGGTCCCCCGACGCGTACCCGAGCGCGCCCTGGAGCGACCCCCGGCCCGCACCCGACCGAGGATCGACGCGCCCGGCGCGCCCAAGGCGCCGAAGACCCGCGCCAAGCGGCCCAGCTTCCTTTGGCGCTACCGCCGCCTGTGGTTCCTCGTCGGCCTGCTGTTCTTCACCGCCATCGCCGGGGTGGCGTGGGTCGTCACCCACATCCCCCTGCCTCCCGAGGTGCCCCAGGCCCAGACGTCGATCGTCTACGACGGCGCCGGGCGGCAGCTGGCCCTCTTCCACGGCGACGAGAACCGGTTCCCCGTGCGCCTCGAAGAGGTGCCGATCGTGGCCCAGCACGCGGTGATCGCGGCCGAGGACAGGAACTTCTTCGAACACCGGGGCATCGACCCCGTGGGCATCGCCCGGGCCACGTGGGCCGACATACGACGCAAGGCGTTCCGCCAGGGCGGCTCGACCATCACCCAGCAGTACGTGAAGAACGCCTTCCTCGACGGCGGGAAGGGGCGCAACCTGGTCCGGAAGCTCAAGGAAGCGGCCATCGCCGTCAAGCTGGAGCACAAGTACTCCAAGCAGGAGATCCTCGAGCGCTACCTGAACGCCGTGTACTTCGGCCGCGGGGCCTACGGCATTCAGGCCGCCGCCAAGGCCTACTTCGGCACCGACGCCTCCCAGCTCGGGCTGCGGGAATCGGCGTACCTGGCCGGCATCATCCGGATGCCGTCGTCCGCCGACGTCCACGAGAACCCCGCGCAGGCCGAACAGCTGCGCTCGAGCGTGTTGACCGCGATGGTCGAGGAGCGACGGATCACCCAGGCGCAGGCCGACGAGGTGCGGGCGGTGCCCCTCGAGTCCTACGTGATCAGGCCGGCCCAGAGCCAGACCACGGTCACGTCCGACGTCAAGGGCGTCCAGTACTTCGTGGAGTACGTGCGCCAGCAGCTCCTCGCCACCTACTCCGAGGCGGAGGTGCTGGGTGGCGGGCTGCGCGTCTACACGACGCTCGACCCCATGCTCCAGACCTACGCCTACGACGCCGTCTACAACACCACCCTCAACCGACCCAACGACCCGGCCGGGGCCCTGGTGTCCCTCGACGGCGAGGGGCGGGTGGTCGCCATGGTCGGTGGGCGGGACTGGAACGCGTCCAAGGTGAACCTGGCGGTCGGCAACGAGGGCGGGGGCAGCGGCCGCCAGGGGGGTTCGGCCTTCAAGCCGTTCGTCCTGGCGGCGACCGTGCGTGAGGGTTACACGATCGAATCCTCGTTCCGCGGGCCGGCCAAGATCGTCATCCCCCGCGGCTTGGCCGGCGAAGACTGGCCGGTGGCCAACTACGAGGACGCGTCCTTCGGCCAGATCAACCTCATCGACGCCACCGTGAACTCGGTCAACACCGTCTACGCCCAGCTGGTCACCGCCATCGGCGCCGAGAAGGTGGTGAGGATGGCCGGGGACCTGGGGATCCGGTCGAGGCTCGACGTCGTCCCCTCGATCGCCCTGGGGACCCAGAACGTCTCGGTGCTGGAGATGGCGGGCGCCTACCTCACCCTGGCCCGGGAGGGCGTGCGCGTCGACCCCAGGGTCATCAGGCGCATCACCGTCGGGGACACCGTGCTCGTCGACGACCGCTCCAGGCCGACGCGCGTGCTGGAGAAGGACCAGGCCGACACCGTCAACTTCGTCCTCCGGCAGGTGGTGGAACGGGGCTCGGGCACTCGGGCCAAGCTGCCGGGTGGTCCCGCCTGGGGCAAGACGGGCACCACCGAGGACTACGGCGACGCGTGGTTCATCGGCTTCAACCGCAAGCTCACGACCGCGGTGTGGATGGGGCATCCGGCCGGGCAGTCCCGGCCGCTGGTGAACGTGCACGGTGTCCCGAGGGTGAACGGCGGGTCCCTGCCCGCCGACATCTGGCGCAAGTACATGAGCAAGGCGACGCCCAACGAGGACGGCGAGTACGCGGTGCCGCGGTCGTTCCCCGGGAGGATCCTCGGCGCCCGCATCCCCTACAGCGAGACGCCGTCCAGCACGGCGCCGTCGGCCGCCGTCAGCCGTCCGGCCGCTCCGGCGCCGACCGCCCCCAAGGCGCAGGCGCCGCCGCCCAGCGCCGCCCCGCCGCCGACGGCCGCACCGCCGCCGCAGGCACCGCCTCCGACCGCGCTGCAGCAGCAACCACCGCAGCAACAGCCGCCGCAGCCACCCCAGGTTCCGAAACCGCCACCGTCGATCTCGCCGCCGAGGACAGTCCGAGGAGGCGCCGGGCAGCGGTAGGGTTGCCCTACCGCCGGCAGCCATCGAGGCGCCGGACGGGAGGAGGCACCATGAGCCAGAAGCTCACCGCCCCGGCGGTGCGGGCGCGCAAAGGCGGGTCACCGATCGTGATGGTGACGGCCTACGACTTCCCGGGGGCACGGATCCTCGACGAGGCCGGCGTCGACGTCATCCTGGTGGGCGACTCGGTGGCGATGACCGTGCTGGGTCACGACGACACGCTGGCGGTCTCGGTACCGGAGATGGCCCACCACGTCGCCGCGGTGGCGAGGGCCCGCCCGCGTTGCCTCGTGGTGGCCGACCTCCCCTGGCTCTCGTACCACCTCGGGCCGGCCGATGCGGTCACCAACGCCGCCACCCTGGTCCGGGCCGGAGCCCAGGCGGTGAAGCTCGAGGGAGGCCGTCGCCGGGTGCCCGTCGTCGAGGCGCTGCTCGACGCCGAGATACCGGTGATGGGCCACCTCGGGCTCACGCCGCAGTCGGTCCACGCCCTGGGCGGCTATCGCGTCCAGGGCCAACAGCTCGACGCCGCCGAGGCGCTGCTCGACGACGCCCGGGCCCTGGCCGACGCCGGCTGCTTCGCCATCGTGCTGGAGGCCGTACCCACCGAGGTCGCCCGCCTGGTCAC
>DATACM010000161.1:0-1516 GCA_036259055.1 Acidimicrobiales bacterium
CGGCGCTCGGGCACAACGTGGAAGAAGGCAGGCTGCCGGACTGGCCGGCTCCGGGCCGGCTCACGGTCGTTCGATCACCACCCGACCGTCGACCGGCGCGCCGTCCGGGGTCACGCACTGCAGCGGCTGGGGGGCGTGGCCGGCCTCGGCCACCCCGTAGGGCGCCACCACCACCCGCTCGGCGTCAACCTCCACCAGCAGGCAGTGCGGCGCCTGGGCCCACGCCACGGTGCCCGCCTCCTCCCAGCGCTCCGGGACCTCCGGGTCGAGCTTCCCTCCGGCCCCGGCGACGACGTAGTCCAACCCGCCGACTCGGCCGTGCTGGAAGTTGTGCTCGTGGCCGCTCAGCAGCAGGGGCACACCGGCCCGCCGGTACAGGGGGAGCAGTTGCTCGACCTGGTCGGGCATGGTCTGGTGGTCGGGCCCGGCTGAGTACGGCGGATGGTGGCAGAAGGGGATCGGCCACCGCCGGCCGGTCCCGGCCTCCGCCGTAGGGAGGGCGTCCTCCAGCCATCGCCGGTGATCGTCGTCGTCGAAGTAGTGGCTGCCGACCGACGCGCCCCAGGTGGTGTCCACGCACACCAGCTCGAGCAGGGCGCCGATCTGGATGCGGTAGAACAGGCCGGGCTCGAGCGAGGCCCGGCCCTCCTCGACCCGGCGCCGGAACCTCGTCTGCAGGTGGAAGTTGTCCTCCAGCTGGGCCCGATCGTCGCTCGACTCCGAGTCGGGGCCGTCGTGGTTGCCCACGGTGGGGTACACCGGCAGGTGGTCGATGAGGTAGCGGTAGGGCTCGTAGAAGGTGAAGTACCAGTCGTCGTCTTCGTCGCCGGTCGCCTTCTCCTTGCCCGCAGGGCCGTGGTAGATGTTGTCGCCCAGGCTGACGATGAGCCGCACCGGCCTGGTGGCGGCCAGCCACTCCATGGTCCGGGCCACCTGCCGCTGGCGGCGGCCGGCCTCGCCACTGGCGATGCCCACGCCGTAGTCGCCCACGGCGACAAACGTGACCGGGATCTCGACGTTCTCGCGGGTGTGCGTGCGCAGACGCATGTCGTAGCGTCGGGGTCGGGGCCTTGACGGGCCACCGTCGTCGGAGTCCTCGGGGGCCCAGTCCCACCGGGGGCCGTCGGCCCACGGCCGCCCGTCGACCACGATCCGGTATCGGTACTCGGTGTCCGGTTCCAGCCCCTCGACCCAGATCGAGTTGCGGTCGTCGGTCGCGGCCCGGGCGACCACACGTCCGCCGTGGTCGAGCGCCTCCACCACGGCCGGCCCGTACGACGGCGACTGGGCCCCGATGGTGCCGCACCGCTGCCGTTCGGGGTGGTCCAGCTCCCCGTCGTCGACGACCCGGCAGCCACCGTGCTCGTCGCGGTCGAGCCAGAAGCCTCCCCAGCCGATCAGCGCGGCGGTGTCGGTGACGTCGACCAGGTGGACGAAGGGCTCGAAGCGGCGCTCGGCCTCGGTCACATCGCCGAACGCTACCGCCGCTCGGGTTGGCGGGCCAGGAACGCCCAGT
>DATACM010000162.1:0-11151 GCA_036259055.1 Acidimicrobiales bacterium
GTCTTCTCGAGCGCCGGCTCGAGCAGGGGGTGCAGGTAGGTGACCGGCTCGGTGCCGTTGCGGCGGCGGATGTAGGGGTGCACCGAGCCGCCCTGGATGGGCCCGGGGCGGATGAGGGCCACCTCCACGACGAGGTCGTAGAACGTGCGGGGCTTGAGGCGGGGCAAGGTGGCCATCTGGGCCCGGCTCTCCACCTGGAACACCCCGACCGAGTCGGCCCGGCACAGCATCTCGTAGACCTCGGGCTCCTGGGGGATCGTGGCCAGGTCGACCTCGACCCCGTGGTGGCGGCGGATCAGGTCGACGCCCAGGTGCAGGGCGGTGAGCATGCCCAGCCCCAAGAGGTCGATCTTCACCAGGCCCACCGCCGCGCAGTCGTCCTTGTCCCACTGCAGGACGCTGCGCCCCTCCATGCGCCCCCATTCGACCGGGCACACCTCGACCACCGGGCGGTCGCAGATCACCATGCCCCCCGAGTGGATGCCCAGGTGGCGGGGGAAGCCCTCGACCTGGCGGGCCATGGCCAGCACCGGCGGGGGGATGTCGGTGTCGTGGGGGAGCTCGCGCATGACCCACCCCTCGATCTGCTTCGACCAGGCGTCGAGGGCGCCCGGAGGGTGGCCCAGGGCCTTGCCCATGTCCCGCACCGACGACTTGGGCCGGTAGGTGATGACGTTGGCCACCTGGGCGGCGTTCTCCCGCCCGTAGCGCTCGTAGACGTACTGGATCGCCTCCTCCCGCCGGCCGTTCTCGATGTCGATGTCGATGTCGGGGGGGCCGTCGCGCTCGGGGGACAGGAACCGCTCGAACAGCAGGCCCAGCGCCACCGCGTCGGCGTTGGTGATGCCGAGGGCGTAGCAGACAGCCGAGTTGGCCGCCGACCCCCGCCCCTGGCAGTAGATGTCGTTGCGGCGGCAGAACTCGACGATGTCCCAGACGATCAGGAAGTAGCCGGGGAACCCCAGCGACTCGATCACCTCCAGCTCGTGCTCGACCTGGGCATAGGCCCGGCGGTTCTGGTCGGATGGGCCGTAGCGGCGCTCCGCCCCCCGGCGGGTGAGCTCCCGCAGCCAGCTCATCTCGGTGTGCCCGGGAGGGACGGGGTAGTCGGGCAGGTTGGGCGCCACCAGGTGGAGGTCGAAGGCACAGGCCCGGCCCAGCTCGGCCGCCCGCTCGACGACCCCGGGGTAGCGGGCGAAGCGGCGGGCCTGCTCGGCGCCCGAGCGCAGGTGGGCGCTGGCTCCCGCCGGCAGCCATCCGTCGATCTCGTCGAGGGACCGCCGGGCCCGCACCGCGGCGAGGGCGGTGGCGAGGGGCCGGCGGGCGGGTGTTGCGTAGTGGACGTTGTTGGTGGCGACGACATCCACGCCGGCTCGTAAGGCCAGGGCGGCCAGGGCGTCGTTGCGGGCGGAGTCGAGCGGGTCGCCGTGGTCCCAGAGCTCGACGGCCACGTTCTCCCGCCCGAAGGCGTCGACCAGGCGGGCCAACTCCCGGGCCGCCGCCGCCGGCCCCGCCTCGACCAGAGCGGCGGGCACCGCCCCCTTGCGGCAGCCGGTGAGCACCTGCCACCGGCCCCCGTGGAGGCCGGCCAGCTCTTCCAGGTTGATCTGGGGAGCCCCCTTCTCCCCGTGCTCCACCGTTCTGGGCACGGTCGTCGTCACTGGATGACGATGAGCGTGCCCAGTTCGGAAAAGCTGGGCCGTGCTGATCGCTCGGGACAGGCGGGCGTAGCCGGCGGGATCGCGGGCCAGCACGACGAGATGGCGCCCGGCCGGGTCGGGCACGCCGGCTTGCGCCTTGGGCGGGCCGTCGAGGGTGAGCTCGGCGCCGAAGACGGTGGGCAGCTCGGCCACGGCGGCCGTCTCGGCGAAGCGCACCACCCCGTAGAGGCCGTCGTGGTCGGTGAGGGCCAGGGCCGACAGGCCGAGGCGGGCACCCTCGGCGACCAGCTCGGCGGGATGGGAGGCGCCGTCGAGGAAGCTGAAGTTGGAGTGGCAGTGGAGCTCGGCGTAGGCGGTGGTCGAGGTGGGCCGGCGCCGGCGCACCACCGGGACGGCGGCCGGCCGGGCCGGCCGCGGTTCCGTCTCTGCCGCGCCGGGCCGGGCCGGGCGGTCGGACAGGCGCCGCTCGAGCTCCGCCCACGGCAGAGGAGGGTTGTGCCAGCCCACGACCGCACCGTATCGAACTGGTGTTCGACACGCCAAGGCCGTAGAGTGGAGGTCGGAGGAACTTCGTTGCTGCATGCGCCGCTGTCCCGCCGACGGTTCCTCGCCCTGGCCGGGGCGGGTTCGGCCGCTCTGGCCCTCGGGTCCTGCGGCCGCCGCCAGGCCACCCCCGTCGGCGCCACCGACCCCGCGGTCGGGGCGGCCGAGAGCCGCCGCCGCCGGCCCGACGCCAAGGTCCACGATGTGGCCATCACCGCCGCGCCGCTGACCGTCGAGCTCGGCGCCGACCTGCGGGCCGCCACGTGGGGCTACGACGGCGCCGTCCCCCGCTCGGAGCTGCGGGTGCGGGCGGGCGACCTCATCCGGGCCCTCTTCACCAACCAGCTGCCCGAGCCCACGACCATCCACTGGCACGGCATCACCATCCGCAACGACATGGACGGCGTCCCCGACCTCACCCAGCCGGCGGTGGCGCCGGGGCAGACGTTCCCCTACGAGTTCACCGTCCCCGAGCCAGGCACGTACTGGTTCCACCCCCACTTCGGCCTGCACCTCGACCGCGGCCTCTACGCCCCGCTGATCGTCGAGGACCCCGCCGAGCCCGGCAACTACGACCGGGAGTACACGGTGGTGCTCGACGACTGGATCGACGGCATCGGCAAGTCCCCCGAGGAGACCCTCGCCGACCTGCGGGCGGGACTGGGCGGCCACGCCGCCCATGGCGGCGGTTGGGGCGGCGAAGCAATGAGCGCCGGCCCCCTTCTCGGCGGCGAGCACCCGGGCGACGTGCTCTACCCGATCTACCTGGCCAACGGCCGGCGGGCTTCCGACCCCGTCACCCTCGAGGCGCGGTCGGGTGAGCGCCTGCGGCTGCGGCTGGTCAACGTGGCGTCGGACACCCCTTTCCGCGTCGCCCTCGGGGGTCACCGCATGATGGTCACCCACGCCGACGGCTTCCCCGTGGAGCCGGTCACCGTCGACGCCCTCATGATCGGGATGGCCGAGCGCTACGACGTGGTGGTCACCGTGGGCGAGGGGGGCGTCCATCCCTTGGTCGCGGTGGCCGAGGCGAAGGGCGCCCAGGCCCTGGCCGTCGTCCGGTCGGGCTCAGGCGACAACCCGCGGCCGAACGTCCGCCCCGCCGAGCTCGACCGCCAGGTGCTCGCCCTGGGCGACCTGCGGGCCACCCCGGCGGTGGCCCTCCCGGCGGGTGACGTCGACCGCACGTACAAGGTGGTGCTCGAGGGGAGCGATCGGGGCTACACGTGGACGATCAACGGCAAGGTCCGGGGCCACGACGGGCGCCACGACGGCGACGACACCGGCCTCGAGGTGGAGGAGGGCGAGCGCGTCCGGCTGACGTTCGAGAACCGCTCGGTGATGTTCCATCCCATGCACCTGCACGGGCACCACTTCCAGACGGTGACCGGCAAGGACGGCGGCGGTGCCCGCAAGGACACGCTCATCGTGCGGCCGGACGAGCCGGTGTCGGCGGACTTCGTCGCCGACAACCCCGGCCGGTGGGTGCTGCACTGCCACAACCTGTACCACATGGCCGGCGGGATGCAGACGACCGTCTCCTACGTCGAGAGATGACGGCGCGCCCCGCTACTTGACGATGAACGACCCCTTCATGATCGCCGGGTGCACGGTGCAGTGGAAGGCGTAGTTGCCCGCCTCCAGCGCGGGCCCGTTGACCGTGACCGTCCTGGGACCGGTGAAGACGTCGGCGCCCTCGAAAAGCGTCTCGTTGGAAGTGTGCGTCCTCAAGAACACGAGGCTGTGGGGGAGGGAGTCGTTGTTCCTGTACGTGATCGTGAACAGGTCGCCGGCGGGGACGGCCAGGCAGTCCTTGTCGAACCTGGTGTCCGAGGCCACGATCTCGAGCGACGTGCCCGACGGCTCACACGTGGGCTCCCCGCCCCCTGTCCCGTGGTCGTGGCCGTCGGCGTGTGCCGTCGTCGCCGTCCCGGCCGTCTCCGTGTCGTCGTCGTCGCCGCACCCTGCCAGCAGCACGGCAGCCACGACGGCCGCCACGAGCAACCTGCGCACACTGCCTCCTCGATCCCGCGTCACCGCCGCCGAGACTCTAGACGTCCGGGCCTGGCCAGGAGTGGCTCCGGCGGGCCGACCCGACAGTAGGGTCGGCCGATGCTCTCGCCGCCCGTTCACCGCCGCCGGGCCAGCCGCCTGGTGCTCGGCTTCGCCGTGCTCCTCTTTGGGCTCGGTGCGTGCGGCGGGTCGGACGACCCCACGATGGGCGGATCGGGCGACGCCGAGTGCACGCTCTCGGGCGAACGCCTGGCCATCTCGGCCGACGACATCAAGTACGACAAGGAGTGCCTGGCCGCCCCCGCCGGCCGGCCCTTCGCCATCGTGTTCTCGAACAACGAGAACCTGCCGCACGATGTCGACATCCTGAAGAGCGAGGACTCGCCCGATCTGCTCTTCGACGGCGAGATCTTCTCCGGCAAGAAGACGGTGACCTACCAGGTGCCGCCCCTCGCCGCCGGCACCTACGCGTTCCGCTGCGACGTGCACCGCGCCCAGATGCGCGGGATCCTGCGAGTGCGGTAGGGGCGGGGCAGGGGCCCCCGCCGCTTCGGAGGAGGGCGGGGTTGGGGCCCCGCCCGGGGCGGCGAAGCCGCAGATCAGTCGTAGGTCGCCTCGACCGACCAGCGGCCGCCCTCGACGGCCAGCAGGTGGGCGGCGCCGGTGGTGGTGACCACCTGCCAGCGGGCCCGGCGGCGGTGGTTGCGGGCGTCCCACCAGCGCTCGTCACAGGGCCACGGCCCGGCCCAGGCGGCGACGTCCGCCCATGGCCCGCCGTCGATGGAAAGGCGCGCCGGGGCACCGGTGGCGCCGGCTCGACCGGTGACGCCGACCGGCGTGCCGGCGGTGTCGACGACCGCGGCGGGCCGGGGCTCGGAATGGACGATGGCCGGAGCCGGCGGCGGGAGGTGACCGGGCCACGGCGGGATCTCGCCGCCGGTGCTGTGCAGGAGCCGCCGCCGTTCCGGCCGCCCGGCGCCGTCCACCGAGGGCTCGTCGCCCCAGGGCACCAGGCGGGCCTCCTCGGCCGGCCCCCGCCCGCCGGCCACCACCCCGGTGACCACCGCCTCGTGGCCCAGCATCCCCTGGAGCCGGGCCAGAGCCCGGGCCGCCCGCTCCGCCCCCGCCCCCTCCCCGCCCCAGAAACCCAGCTGGCGCCCGTGATCGGGCCGGACCTCGTCGGGCGCCAGCCGCAGCAGGGTGAGGCCGGCGGTGGGCCGATCGCCGCCGCTGGCGAGGAGCCAACCCTCCAGCTGCCAGCGCACCCTCTGGGCCAGGGCGGCGGCGTCGAGGCCGGCCGGGAGCCGCCAGAGGCGGGCAAGGCTCTCGCCGTGCTCGGTCTCGGCCTCGATGCCGACACTGGTGGCGGCCAGCCCTTGCTCGGCCAGGCGGGCGAAGAGCCCGTCGGCCAGCGTCTTGGCGACGAACGCCGCCGTCTCCACCGACTCGACCGGGGGGTCGAGCTCGGCCGCCGTCGCCAGGTCAGGAGGCGGCGTGCGGGCCCACAAGGGTCGGTCGTCGAGGCCGCGGGCCAAGCGGTGGGCGACGGCGCCGGCCGGCCCGAAGCGGCCCAGCACGGCGGCGGCAGGCAGGACGGCCAGGTCGCCGAGCGTGCGGATGCCCAACCGCTCCCAGAGGTCGACCAGGGCACTGCCGTCGGCGAGGGTGTCGACGGCCGGTTCGAGGACCGACACCGGGAGGGAGGCGAGGAAGGCGGCGCTCCCGCCGGGCGGGACGATCGTCCCGGCGTGGGCCGCCTGCTCGGCAGCGAAGGGCCCGTCCGCCACCCCGACCCGGCAGGCGCCGGCGGTGACGGTGGAGACCTGCTCCGCGACTCGAGCGGCCAGGGCCTCGTCGCCTCCGAAGTACCGCGAAGGACCGCGGGTGGCGAGCGAGCACGTACCCGGGCGGGTGACCTCCACTCGAGGCGCGAACGACTCCACCGCCGCCACCACCGGCTCGAAGGCCCGGACGTCGCGGGCGGGGTCGTGCTCGACCACCACCAGCGACGGGCAGCGCGCCTCGGCCTGGCGGCGGCGGAGCCCAGCCTCGACCCCCTCGTCGCGGGCGGGGACGGAGCAGGCCACCACCCGGCCGCTGGCGACCACCGCCACCGGCCGCGCCAGCGACAGCCCGGTGGCCACCACCGGCCACTCGGGACAGTGCACCACCAACGTGCGCACCGGGCTCACTCGGCTGTCCTCGCCCAAGTGCTCTTCACAGGGAAGGCTTGGGCGGGCGCCACCCCGCCCCCGGCGGCCGGGAGCCACAGGGCGGCTCGCCGCTGGCGGGCCGCCGCTCCCCGACCGGTCGCCACCACGTCGACCCGACGGGCGAGGAGCCGGCCGTGGCCGTCGCCAACGCCCTCCCAGCTCGACGCCACCAGGGCGAGGCGGACGTCGACCACCTCCGGCCACCGCTCGGCCCCGACCACGACCAGCACGGATCCCCGCTCCCTGCCACGGGCGGCCAAGCGGCGGGCGTCGGCCGGGCGCAGGCGCGGCGGGAGCCAGGCCACCACCACGTCGACGGCGTCGAGCAGGGCGGCCACCGCCCAGGCCCATCCGCCGCGGGTCGCGCCGGGGGCGGCAGCCACGAGGGGGAACCGCTCGAGCACCACCCCGAGCTCGGCCGCCGCCCGCGGCCCCACCGGCGGGCGCCCCACGCCCACCGCCGCGCACCAAGACCCGGCCGCCGACGCCGCCGCCACCAGTGCCAACGCCAGCGAGGTGGAGCCACCCACCGCCATCACCGACCCACGCCGCAAGCCCCCCTCGGGGAGGAGGGGGCGCAGAGCAGGGAGGACCGGCAGCAGGCGCTCGCCGGCCAGGGCCACCGGCCGCACCCGGCCGGCGACATGCTTCACGAGGGCAGGGGTCACCCCCCGAGCTTACCGAACACACGTTCGGACGAGCCAGGGCACCCACCCCAGCTCGTCGCGGCCACCTGAGCGAACTGATCGTCGAAATGGCTCCTGGGGAGCCATCTCCCCGATCAGTTCGGCTTGGTGGCTATGGGATGGCGTCGGTGCTAGGCCTCGGCGGGGGACGCCATGGGGTCCGCCACCTCCACCCCCTCGCGGTAGTACGTGAAGAGGTTGTGGATCACGTCCGCCAACGTCCGGCGGGCGGCCTCGTCCGCGCCACCTCCGACCAGCTCGACGGTGACCATGTTCGAGTACACGTGCACCGCCGTCACCAGGCCAGTGGCGAACAGGCGGCGGGCCAGCTCGTCGACCGGTCGGTTCCCGGGGATCTCGGACGACCGGTAGCGCTCGTGGCCCATCCCGGTGAGGCTGCGGTTCAGCTCGAACACGGCGACGCCGGAGCGCGTGGTCGGCTTCTCGGTCACGGTGATCAGCTGGCCCATGGCGCCCGCAGGCTAACCCGCGCCCCGCCAAGGAAGCTCCCGACGTGCAGCCGGGCTCGAGCGACCCCTGGGTAGGCTCGAATTCGTGGCCGCCGAGACGCGCCCGGTGCCGGTGCGGACGATCCTCGCCACCATCGGGCTGGTGCTGGCCACCGTGGTCGGCCTCTACCTGGTCGTCCTGCTCGCCCGCATCATCGCCCTGCTGGTGATCGCCGGCTTCTTCGCCGTCGTGCTCAACCAGCCCGTCACCTTCCTGAACCGCCGGTTGCACTTGCGCCGGGGGCTGGCGACCACGCTCGTCTACCTGCTCGGGCTGGCTCTCGTCTCCGGCCTGCTGTACCTGATCATCCGTCCCCTCGTCGACGAGGTGCAGAAGTTCGCCGACAACTTCCCCGAGTACGTCCGGGATGCCAGGGCGGGCGAGGGCCCCGTCGGCGACCTGGTGAAGCGCTACAAGCTCGACGAGAGGCTGGAGCAGAACGAGGACAGGATCCGCGAATGGCTCAGCTCGGCGGGCGGCCCGGCCGTGAGCGTCGCCCGGTCGGTGGCCAGCGGGCTCATCTCGCTGCTGACCATCATCGTCCTGTCGTTCCTGATGATCCTGTACGGGCCCGACCTGGCCCGAAGCGCCCTTGGCATCCTCTCGCCACCACGGCGAGAACGGGTGCTCGCCGTCGCCGGCGACTGCGTGCGGGCCCTCACGGGCTACGTCATGGGCAACCTCACCATCAGCGTCATCGCCGGCGTCGTCACCTTCGTCGCCCTGTGGGCCTTCGATGTGCCGTTCCGGGCCGTGCTCGCCCTGTGGGTGGCGTTCGCCGACCTCATCCCCCTCGTGGGCGCCACCCTCGGAGCCATCCCCACGGTCGCCGTCGCCTTCCTCCACTCGACCAGCGCGGGCATCGGGATGCTGATCGTCTACATCGTCTACCAGCAGCTCGAGAACCACGTGCTGCAGGTGGTGATCATGTCCAAGACGGTGCAGATCAACCAGCTGTTCGTTCTGGTGAGCGTGCTCATCGGCGTCGAGCTGTTCGGGTTCCTCGGGGCCCTCCTGGCCATCCCCGCGGCCGGGGTCATCCAGGTGATCATCCGGGATCTCTGGGACCACCGCCGGGGCCGCCTGAAGGAGGAGCCGACGATCGGCGAGGAGGAGGTGCCCGTCTCCGAGCACCTCGCCCAGGAGCGGCAAGAGCAGGTGCAGGTGGACGGCGAGACCCAGACCGACGCCGAGCGCCCGCCTGCTCCGACTGGCGACGGGGCCCCGGCCGAGGCGGCCAAGCCGCCGGCGGACGCCGCCACCCGACCCGCCGGCTCCTGATGGTCAGCGAGCTGGTCGAGGTCGAAGGCCACATCATCGACTCGCTGATCCTGGCCAAGGTGCTCGACGTCATCGTGGACGCCGGCGCCGACTACCGCATGGTCGACGTGGAGATCGGGCGAACGAGCGTCGACGCCAGCCGCGCCCGCCTCGAGGTCCTCGCCGACGACGAGGAGGCACTGGCCCGGCTGGTGGCCACGCTCCTCCTGCACGGCGCCAACCGGGTGGACCACGCCGACGCGACCGTCGCCACCGCCACCGCCGACGGCGTCTTCCCCGAGGGCTTCTACGCCACCACCAACCTCCCCACCCAGGTGCGGCTCTCGGGCCGGTGGGTCGACGTGGAGAACCCGGAGATGGACTGCGGGCTCGTCGTCCTGCCCGACGGGCGAGTGCGCACCGTCCCCATGCACCGGGTGCGCGCCGGCGACCAGGTGTTGGTGGGCAACGAGGGTGTGCGGGCCCAGCCGCTCGACCGTCCCCGGGGCGCCAGCCCCTTCGAGTTCATGACCTCGGAGGTGTCCTCGGAGAAGCCCAAGGACGTCCTCGTCGGGCGGGTGGCCGACCGGCTGCGCGACGCCCGGGCGAGCGGCGGAAAGATCCTCGCCGTGTGCGGGCCGGCCGTCGTCCACACCGGCGCCGCTCCGTCGCTGGCCCGCCTCGTGCGAGAGGGCTGGGTGGACGTGCTCTTCGCCGGCAACGGGTTCGCCACCCACGACATCGAGTCGGCCGTCCGCGGCACCTCGCTCGGCGTCCCCCTGAGCGGCGACACGCCGGCCGAGGGCGCGCACAGCAACCACCTGCGGGTCATCAACGAGGTCCGCCGGCGAGGCTCGATCGCCGCCGCGGTGGCCGACGGGTGGCTCACCAGCGGTGTCATGTACGAGTGCGTGCTGCGGGGCGTGCCGGTCGTCCTCGGCGGGTCGGTACGGGACGACGGCCCCTTGCCCGACGTCCTCACCGACGTGGTCGAGGCAGCCGACGCCATGAGGGACCACGTCCCCGGTGTGGCGGTGGCCCTCATGCTGGCGTCGACGCTTCACGCCATCGCCACCGGGAACGTCCTCCCCGCCGGGGTGGAGACCTATTGCGTGGACATCAACCAGGCGGTCGTCACCAAGCTGTCCGACCGGGGGAGCCACCAGGCCCTGGGCATCGTCACCGACGTCGGCCTCTTCCTCGACACCCTGGCCTCCCACCTCACCGCCGCCTGACCCGGTGACCGGGTGACCCTCCCCTGGGGCCGGCGGTACCTCATGTGCCCGCCCGAGCACTTCGGCGTGCTCTACGAGATCAACCCCTGGATGCACCGCGAGGTGGCCGTCGACCTCGAGACGGCCCGGTCGGAGTGGGACGGCCTGGTTGCCACCCTGCAGGCCGCCGGCGCGGAGGTCGAGGTGCTCGAGCCCCAACCGGGGTTGCCCGACCTCGTCTTCACCGCCAACGCCGGCACCGTCAACGGGGGAGTCTTCGTCCCCAGCCGTTTCCGCCATCCCGAGCGCCACGGCGAGGTGCCCCATTACGTGCGCTGGTTCATCCGTCACGGCTATTCGGTGGCCGAGCTGCCAAAGCACCTGCACCACGAGGGGGCGGGCGACGCCATCCCGTTCGGGCACGGCTTCCTGTCCGGCTACCGGTTCCGCTCCGACGCCGCCGCCCACCTCGCCCTCTCCCGGTTGGTGGGGGCCGAGGTACGGCCGGTGGAGCTGGTCGACCCCCGCCTGTACCACCTCGACCTCACCTTCTGCCCGCTCGACGTCGGACGGGCGATGATCGCCCCGGCGGCGTGGGACGCCTACGGCCGACGGGTCGTCAAGGCGTCGGTCGCCGAGACGCTCGTGCTGGAGGCCGACGAGATGACGGCGTTCTGCGCCAACTCCGTCGTCGTGGGAACGAACGTCGTTATGCCTGCCTGCCCGCCCCGCGTCGGGCGTCAGCTCGAGGCCTGGGGCTTCTCGGTCGCGGTGGCGCCGGTCACCCAGTTCCTCAAGGCGGGGGGAGCGTGCCGGTGCCTCACCCTGGCCCTCGACGTGGCGGTGGGACCGGGCGCAGGAGGCGGTCCAACGCCCCCGACGGGTCGTGCAGCAGAGGGCGCACCCACACCATCGACGGACGCCGGGGGGGCTCGCTGAAGCCGAACCGCACGGGCGGGTCGAGGGGACCCGGCTCGCCCAGGTCGAGGCCGGCCACCGACGCCCGGGCCTCGGTCACCGGGCGGTAGACGTCCGCCCGGTACCACTCGCG
>DATACM010000163.1:0-2628 GCA_036259055.1 Acidimicrobiales bacterium
CGCCCCGGCGGCGCTGCGCGGAGGGGACGCCATGGCCAACGCCGCCTTCGCTCGGGAGGTCCTGGCCGGTCGCCCGGGCCCGCACCGCGACGTCGTCCTCCTCAACGCCGCCGCCGGCATCGTCGCCGCCGGGCTGGCCGACGACCTGGCCGAGGGCATGGCGGCAGCGGCGCTTGCGGTGGACGAGGGACGGGCAGCCGCCGTGCTCGAGCGGTTGGCGGCGGCTTCGCAGGCCCACGCCGGGGGCGGCTGACAGAAGCGAGAGAGGACAGGAGGCCAGCTGCCGTCACCGCCGCCGCCGAGAAGATGGCGCAGGTGGCCGCCTCCCACTCCTCATTGCCTGCTGCGAGAAGCTCGGCAGGGAAGGGAGGGGGGAGGACAGCTCTCCTTGGCAGTGCACGAGACGGACCCGACCGGCCTCGGCGTCGAGCCAGGCGGCCACGCAGGACAGCTCGTCGGCGAGGTGGCGGGCGACGGGGGCATACGGCGAGAGTTCGTCGTCGGGGCCGAGGTCGACGCCGAGCTCGAGGTTCTCGGGGTCGTCGACCAGGCGCCCGCCCGCGAGGACGATGCGTCGGGCCGGGGCGGGCGGCGCCACCTCGAGCTCGACCCGGCCGGCCCGCCGGACACGGTCGATCAGCCGCTGGCGCTGTAGGGCCCGAGCGAGCGCTCCGGCGCGGTCCCGCACCGCCGCCGCCTCCTCGAACCGCTCGGCCGCGGCCAGGGCCGTCATGCGGCCGTGCAGGGGGTCGAGCAGCACTCGGGGGTCGCGGGTGAGCCCGTCGACGACCCGGTCGACCAGCACGGCGTAGTCCTGCTCGCCGATCGTGCCCGCGCAGGGGCAGGTGGCCACGCCGAGCTGGGCGGGCGTGCACGGCCCGTCCCGCGGCACCCGGCCCGGTCGCCCCGTGCACCGGCGGATCCGGACGGCGGACTCGATGGCCTCAGCGACCTGGCGGGCGGCGGCGGCGGACGCCAGGGGCCCGAGGTAGACGCACCCATCGCCGGGACGGACGGCGCGCACGACCGACAGCCGGGGGAAGCGCTCGTCCAGGGTGAGCTTGAGGTAGGCGTAGCGCCGCCAGCGCTTGGACCGTCGGTTGAACGGCGGCAGGTGGTGGTGGATGAGGCGGATCTCGAGGACGGCGGCCTCGAGCGTGCCGGGGCACACGACGTGGTCGATGGCCTCGGTCTCCCGCAGAAGCTCGGCCACCTTGCGGCGCTCGTCACCGGAGAAGTACGAGCGCACCCGCGGGCGCAGGCTGGTGGCCTTGCCGACGTAGAGGACCCGACCGCCCCGTCCGCGGAACAGGTAGACGCCCGGGCGCCGAGGGAGGCCGGCGGTGAGCCGTAGCTTGCCGACCTGGGGATGGGCCCGGATGGTGGGCAGCTCGAGCAGGTCGTCCAGCCCCAGCACTCCGAGGCTGCCCGCCCGCTCGAGCAGCGCGTGCAACAGGTCGGCGGTGGCCAGGGCGTCGGCGAGGGCCCGGTGGCTGGGGCGGTGGGCCAGCCGGAGCCGGCTGGCCAGCGTGGCGAGCCGGCAGTCCGGCACCTCGTCTCGTACGAGCCGGCGGGCCAGGGCGCACGTGTCGACCCACCGGTTGGCCATCTTCGGGTAGCCGCTGTCGATCGCCGCCGCCTGGAGGAAGCCCAGGTCGAACCGCACGTTGTGACCGACGAGCACCGTGTCGCCGGCGAACTCCAAGAAGGCGGGGAGGACGCGCTCGATCGCCGGCGCCGGCAGCACCATGGCCTCGGTGATCCCGGTGAGGACGACGATCTCGGGGGGGATGGCCATGCCCGGGTTCACCAGCGTCTGGAAGGTGCCCAGGCATTCGCCGCCGCGTACCTTCACCGCGCCCACCTCGGTGATGGCGCAGCCCGGCGGCGAGGCACCGGTGGTCTCGAGGTCGACGACGCAGAAGGTCACCTCGTGGAGGGGGGTGCCGAGGTCGTCGAAGGAGCGTTGCACGGCGGCGAAGGTAATCGAACGCGTGTTCGACGACAAGGAGTGGGCGGTCGACCCCGGCGGTAGCATCGGACGGCATGGCTCCTGTCCGCTACCGCTGCTCCGCCTGCGGCAACCTCACCCGCTTCGACGTGGTCGTCACCCGGCGGACCCGGGCCTTCCATCACTTCTCGCTGGGCGGCGAGGTGGCCATCGAGGAGGAAGAGGTCCTCGCCGAGTCGGTCGACGACGTGAGCTGCCGGTGGTGTGCGTCAGGGCGAGCGGTCGAGGTGCTGCCGCCCGTCGACGCCGCCGCCGAGAGCCAGCCGCAGCAGGGGAGGGCGGGCAGCTGACCTCGGCCGCGGACGCCCTCCTGCGCCCGGCGCTGGAGGCAGCCGTGGCCGTGGCCCGCGCCGGCGAGGACGCCACGCCCATGGCTCCGGCGCCCGCCGCCCTTCGGCCCTTCCTGCACTTCTCCCGGCTGCCGGCGGCCGCGCTGGTAGCGGCCCGGCGGACCCTCGACGCCGACGCCTCCTTCCGGGCGCGCGTCGCCGAGGAGGTCTCCGAGGCCCAGGTCGGCCGGGCCGGCTGGCTGTTCCTGAACCGGCCCGAGGGCTGGGAGGAGGACCTCGACGGCTTGGTCCGCCGTGCCGAGACCGACCGGGCGGAGGCAGCCGAGC
>DATACM010000164.1:0-7348 GCA_036259055.1 Acidimicrobiales bacterium
CCGCGGGCGTGGGAGGAGCGGGCGCCCGATGCCAGCCGTCTCCAGGAGGAGGCCCGGCTGGTCGAGAGCGGAGGCCTCCCGGCGTGGGCCGACGCCCTGCGTCGCCAGCCTCAGCCCCGCATCTTCGCCGAGGAGCTCCCCGACGCCCGCGAGGTGTCGTTGCGACATCTCCTGACGATGGAGGAGAAGGCGGTGCCGGCCATCCTCCGGGGGGCCGCGTCCTCCGACCTGCCCAGTCGTGACCAGGTGCGGACGATCGTGGTGCCGACGCTGATCCTGGCGTGGTCAGACGACGCCGCCCACCCGGTGTCGGTGGCCGAGTCGCTGGCCGAGCTGCTGGTCCTCAGCGAGGTCCACGTGGCGTCCGACCTGGCCGGGATCCGGGCGTGGCCGGGGCTGGTGCGGGACTTCGTGGGCGGGCTCTGCCGCTGGGAGTGACCGAGCACGGCGGCGGTACGGTACGGGCTGTGGTCCGCCACCTCGTCGTCTTCACGTGGAAGCGGGAGGCGAGCGAGGAGGCGGTGCAGGCGCTGGCCGACGGCCTGGCCGCCCTTCCCGGTCAGATCCCCGAGATCGTCTCCTACACGTTCGGACCCGACCTGGGGCTGGCCGAGGACCATCCCGACTACGGGCTCGTGGCCGACTTCCCCGACGTCGACGCCTACCGGCGCTATGCCGAGCACCCGGCCCACCGGCGGCTGATCAACGATCTGTTGACGCCGATCCTGGCGACCCGCCACGCCGTGCAGATCGAGGTGGACGGCTAACCGGTCTCCGCCGATGGCAGGCCAGGGGAGGGGGCGGAGCGGAGGAAGCCCAGCATGTCCTCTGCCCGGTACAGGTTGTGGGTCGTGGGGTGCTGCGGCGACTTGCCCACCACCCGCCCGTCGGGGGTGTGGCCCCAGAAGCCCTCGTAGAACTGGCCCGGGCGATGGGGGTCGGCGATGTGGTGGTGGACCCGGCGGACCTCGAGCCCCGAGGCCTCCCACGAGGGCTCGTCGAGGAACAGGATCGTCTGCGGCGACGACAGGTTCACGGCCTGGTCGAGACGCCCGGGCACACCGCCCAGGTGCAAGAGGGTGGTCAGCGACAGGGCCTCGGGCTGGCTCCAGGCAGGGTCCCGCAACCGGAACAGCTCGAGCGTCCAGCGGCGCACCTCGGACCAGAAGCCGAGCGGGTCGGGGTAGTAGAAGCCCTCGTGGGCCTTCCCCAGGGTCGGCGGCCGTTCGTCCCACCGGACCAGCGGGTCCCTCCACGCCGGCGGCTTGGTGGTGACGAGCAGCAGCCAGGCGTTGATCGACGCCGGGGAGTGGGGTGGCCAATCGGCGGCTCGCTCCTCGAGACCCCGCCGAGCCCGGCGGTTGACCTTGGCCGCCGCCCACAGGCGCTCCTCGGGTCGGACCGAGAACAGCCGGGGATCGACGCCGACAACGCGATGGTACGTTCGCCTCACGTGATGGTCATCGGCTTGACCGGGGGGATGGGTACAGGAAAATCCTCGGTGGCGAGCCTGCTGGTCGAGCGAGGAGCGGTCCTGGTCGACGCCGACGCCCTCGCCCACGAGGTGATGGCCCCCGGCGGGCCGGCGTACGGGCCGGTGATCGAGCGGTTCGGCCAGGGCATCGTCGACGGCCGAGGCGTGATCGACCGCCGGGCCCTGGCCGACGTCGTCTTCGCCGACCCCGTCGCCCGCCGCGACCTCGAGGCCTTGGTCCATCCCCCGGTGCTCGGGGCCATCGACCGCCGGCTGGCCGCCGAGGCGGCGACGGACCACGTGGTGGTTGTCGTCGTGCCCCTGCTCGTCGAGGCGGGGTGGGACCGCGCCGACACGGTCGTCGTGGTCGACGCCTCCGAGGAGGTCGCCGTGCGCCGGCTCGTCGAGAACCGGGGGATGGCGGAGGACGACGTGCGCCGGCGGCTCGCCGCCCAGGCCGACCGGGCGACCCGTCTGGCCCACGCCGACCACGTGATCACCAACGACGGCTCGCTCGACGACCTCCGCCGCCAGGTCGACGCTCTGTGGGAGGCCCTCCTCGGTTCCGGTGACGCTCAGGGTGGCTCTAGCGACCCTGAGCGTAACCAGAACGCAGGGCCCGCCGCATCAGCTCCACGACCGCCGCTGGATCGTCGTGGAGATGGGCCCAGGTGACACGTACGATCCGCCAACCCTCCGCCATCAGGAGATTGTCGCGGGCGCGGTCGGCGTCGAGGTCGAGCTTGGCCGAGTGGTGGCGACGGCCGTCCACCTCGACCACCAGCTTCGCCTCGGGGTAGGCGAAGTCGACCCGGCCCACCCAGGCCTCGTCCGTGCCGACGTGCATCTGACGAACCGGCATATGGAGGCCTGCCGACCGGACGAGCGCCAAGAAGCTGGCCTCCAGCTCGCTGGCGGTGGCGACGTACCCGTCGGCGCGAGCCTCGAGGAGCTCGCGCATGAGAGCGATGCCGGTTCGGCCGCGCCGCCCGAGCTCGTCGGTCATCGCCCGCAGGCTGGCGAGGGTCACGATGCCGTCGGAGAGACAGTTCTCCACGGCGCGTTCGGTGCGAGAGGGCGGGAGCACGCCCGCCAGGTCGACCAGAGTTCGGGCCACCCGGGTCGTGCGGATGCCGTCGATCACCGTGAGATGCCCGGGCGGGAAGGCGCGCGACCGGTGAACCGCCGCACACGAGGTCCGGTGGCGGCGAGGCCGCGGCGTGGACACCTCGAGGGGCCCGGGCCCGAACCCCGGGACGCGCAGCAGCGCCGCCGCCGACCGGTGTGACGCCGCCGCGTCGGGCCCGGCGGCGAACACGAGGGCGAGGAGGCGCTGCCTCCAGGACAGAGGCACGCCGGCCAGGCGGTACACGCCCTGCGCCAAGGGCTCCCACGTCCCTCGCCGCAAGCGGTGCTTGATGGCCGCCGGCGTGGCGCCAAGGCCGAGGGCTTGGGCGTAGGTGAAGATGCCGTGCTGGTCCCGCGCCAGAGTCTGTATCTTTCCGTCCACTTCCATGCTGTCTCATGAAAGCACTCTCTTGTGACACCGACGGCAGTCACCCGAACCGGTGACACCGAGGGCCGCTATGGCGACCTCGACTGTCACCAGAACGGATACGGCGGCCGGCCGGCTTACCATCGACTCAGCCATGAACCGCTTCGAGGTGGTCAGCCCGTTCCAGCCGGCCGGCGACCAGCCGGCGGCCATCGACGCGCTGGCCAAGGGCATCGAGCGGGGGGACCGCTTCCAGACGCTCCTCGGGATCACCGGCAGCGGCAAGAGCGCCACCATCGCCTGGACCATCGAGCGGGTCCAGCGGCCCACCCTCGTCATCGCCCCCAACAAGTCGCTGGCCGCCCAGCTGGCCAACGAGTTCCGCGAGTTCTTCCCCAAGAACCGGGTGGAGTACTTCGTCTCCTACTACGACTACTACCAACCCGAGGCCTACATCCCCTCCAGCGACACGTACATCGAGAAGGACGCCACGATCAACGACGAGGTCGACCGGCTCCGGCACTCGGCCACGTCCGCCCTCCTCGCCAGAAGGGACGTCATCGTGGTGGCCTCGGTCTCCTGCATCTACGGCCTGGGATCACCCGAGGAGTACGCCAAGCAGGTGCTGCTCCTCCGCCCCGGCGAGGAGACCGACCAGCGGGCGATCATCTCCAAGCTCGTCGACATGCAGTACGAGCGCAACGACGTGAACTTCGTCCGCGGCCGCTTCCGGGTGCGGGGCGACACCATCGAGGTCTTCCCGGCCTACGAGGAGATCGGCGTGCGCATCGAGCTGTTCGGCGACGAGGTCGAGCGCATCAGCAAGGTGGACCCCCTCACCGGCGAGTACATGGGCGAGATGGAGGAGCTGGCCGTCTTCCCGGCCACGCACTACGTGGCCGGCGAGGAGCGCATGAAGCGGGCCATGGCCGGCATCGAGGCGGAGCTGGCCGAGCGGCTCCGCTGGTTCGAGTCCCAGGGCAAGCTCCTCGAGGCCCAGCGCCTGAGGATGCGCACCCAGTACGACCTGGAGATGATGCGAGAGGTCGGCTTCTGCTCGGGGATCGAGAACTACTCCCGCCACATCGACGGCCGGATGCCGGGACGGCCCCCCAGCACCCTCCTCTCCTTCTTCCCCGACGACTACCTCACGATCATCGACGAGTCCCACGTCACCGTGCCCCAGCTGCACGGGCAGTACGAGGGCGACCGGTCCCGCAAGGAGACGCTGATCGAGCACGGCTTCCGCCTGCCCTCGGCCGCCGACAACCGCCCCCTCCGGTTCGACGAGTGGTACGAGCGGGTGGGGCAGTGCATCTTCCTGTCGGCCACGCCGGCGGAGTACGAGGTCTCGGTGTCGACCCAGGTGGTGGAGCAGATCGTCCGCCCCACCGGCCTGGTCGACCCCGAGGTCGTCGTCAAGCCGACCAAGGGCCAGATCGACGACCTCATGCAGCAGATCAACGACCGGGTCGAGCGGGGCGACCGGGTGCTGGTGACGACCCTCACCAAGAAGATGGCCGAGGACCTCACCGACTACCTGCTGGAGCTCGGGGTCCGCGTCCGCTACCTCCACTCCGAGGTCGACACCATCCAGCGCATCGAGATCCTCCGCGACCTGCGCCTGGGCGAGTTCGACGTGCTCGTCGGGATCAACCTCCTGCGAGAGGGCCTCGACCTGCCCGAGGTGTCCCTCGTGGCCATCCTCGACGCCGACAAGGAGGGCTTCCTGCGGTCGGAGACCTCCCTCATCCAGACCATCGGCCGGGCCGCCCGCAACGTGGACGGCCAGGTCGTGATGTACGCCGACGCCGTGACCGACTCCATGCAGCGGGCCATCTCCGAGACCAACCGCCGCCGGGGCCTGCAGCAGGCCTACAACGCCGAGCGGGGCATCGACCCCCAGACGATCCGCAAGGCGGTCACCGACATCCTCGCCGCGTTGCGGCCGGAGGGTGAGGCCGGCGCACCGACCCCCGGCCGCGACCGCCGCTCGCGGAAGCGCGATCGGGTCCGCAGCGACCTCGCCGAGCTCCCGCAGGACGAGCTGGCCCGCCTCATCCGCACCCTCGAGGAGGAGATGCACGAGGCCGCCGCCGACCTGCGCTTCGAGTACGCCGCCCGCCTCCGCGACGAGGTCCACGACCTCAAGCGGGAGCTGAAGGAAGTCTCCACTTCGCGGGCCTGACGCTCTAGCCGTCCCTCCGGGGCGCCGATCACTACGGGGTGGAACTGCTCCACGCCGACCGGGCGGGCGTCGCCCCAGGAACGGCTCCCGCTGTCTGGTGGCGGCGGGCCTGGCGGCACCCGGTGGCCGTGCACGTCGCCGCCCTCGCCGCCGTGCTGGTGGCGCTGGTGCCGGTCGTCGGGACGGGCGCCTCGTTCTCGGCCGACGAGGGGGCGGCCATCGTCCAGGCCCGCCACCTGGCGAGGGATGACGGCTGGGTCGTCGACCACCCCGTCCCCGAGGCCGACCCCGCCGGCGACAACTACCCGCTGGAGCTGTCGGCCCGGGGGCCCGACGGCCGCACCGCCCCGTTCGCCAAGCACCCCCTCTACGCCCTCCTCCTGGCGGCCGCCTCCCGGTTGGGCGGGGTCACCGCCATGGTCCTCCTGTCGGTGGCGGGCACGGTGGCCGCCGCCGCCCTGGCCGCCGCCCTGGCCGGGCGGATGGCACCGGGACTGGCCCGCCCGACCGTCTGGGCGGTCGGCCTCGGTAGCCCGCTGCTCTTCGACGCCCACCTGGTCATCGCCCACACCCTGGGAGCGGCCCTCGCCGCCGGCGCCGTGCTGTTCGCCGTCCGTGCCTTCGAGGAGCGCCGCCGGTGGCCTGCGTCGGCCGCCGGCGTCCTCGGCTGCATGGCGATCGGCGTCCTCCTCCGGACCGAGGCGGCCCTCTTCGCCCTGGCCCTGGCGGCGACCGTCGCCATCGCCGCGATCGTGCGCCGGCATCTCGCCGCTCTGGCGGTGGCCGCCGCCGCCGTCGTCGCCACCGCCGGGGCCACCTTCCTCGAGGACCGGTGGGTCCGCGCCCTGGTCGGCGGCCCGCCCACCACGACCGGCTCGTTCGCCCCGACCGCAACCGGCCTGGCCGCCCGGCTGCGTGGCTTCCGACTCACGTGGCTCGTGCCCAGCTACACCGGCTCGCCCGCCCACGACCTGGCGCTCCTCGCCATGCTCGGGCTGGTGGTGGCGGGGGCCGTCGCCGCTCGCCGGCGGCCCTACGACGGCGCCGGGATCGGCCTCCTGGCCGGGGCCGCCGCCCTGGCCGCAACGGCGGCGCTGGCGACGGGCCCCGACCAGCTGGTCCCCGGCCTGCTCGTGACCCTTCCGCTGGCCGCCGCCGGCGTCGTGCTCCTCCGCCGCAGCCAGCCGCGCCGACCGGCGGCCGCCCTGGCGGCGGGCACCTTCGCCCTGTTCGCCCTAGGCGTCCTGACGACCCAGTACCCCCAGGGCGGCTCGGGGGAGTGGGGCGGCCGCTACTTCGCCCTCGGGCTGCCGCTCCTCGTCCCGCTGGCGCTGGCCGGCCTGGCCGGGCAGGCACAGAGGGTCGACCGGGTGGCCGCCCGCACCGGCGCGGCCGCCCTGGCGGTGTGCACGGTGGCGATCTCGTTCATGGCCGTGGCCAGCCTCCGGTCGAGCCACCGGTTCACCGCCGACCTCATGACCCGGATCGAACGCGCCGGCGAGCAGATCGGCGATCACCCGGTGCTGGTCACCACCGCGCCGGCCGTCCCCCGCCTCGCCTGGCGGACCTTCGAGCGCCAGCGCTGGTTGCTGGCCGACGAAGAAGACCTCCCCGACCTGGTCACCCGGCTGCGGGCGGCGGGCGTGCGCCGGTTCGGGCTGGTGACCAACCAGCCCACCCGCGACCAGGCCCTGGTCGAGGGGGCGGGCGCCCGCGCCGTCAGCCCCGACGGCCAGCCCGACGGCGGCGACTGGCACGTCCTCGTCGTCGAGGCGGGCTGAAAAGGGAACGCGCGTTCCGGCCCGCCGCTCGGTAGTCTGCGGCGGAATGGCCGACACGCTTGTGATTCGGGGGGCGCGGGAGCACAACCTCAAGAACCTCTCCCTCGAGCTGCCCCGCGACAAGCTGATCGTCTTCACCGGGCTGTCGGGCTCGGGCAAGTCCTCCCTGGCCTTCGACACGATCTACGCCGAGGGGCAGCGGCGCTACGTGGAGTCGCTGTCGGCCTACGCCCGCCAGTTCCTCGGCCAGATGGACAAGCCCGACGTCGAGTTCATCGAAGGTCTCTCGCCTGCGATCTCCATCGACCAGAAGTCGGCCTCCCGGAACCCCCGGTCGACCGTCGGCACCATCACCGAGATCTACGACTACCTCCGGCTGCTCTACGCCCGCATCGGCGTCCCCCACTGCC
>DATACM010000165.1:0-7235 GCA_036259055.1 Acidimicrobiales bacterium
ACAGGTTCCACTCTGAGCTCGCGGTCCTCGTTACCTCTACAACGTGGGCGAAGCAGCGGTAGCAAGCGGGTCAAGGACGGAGGCAAGTGTCCGCACACAAGACCGTGGTCGAGCGCTACTTCGAGGGGTTCCGCCAAGCCGACCACCGGCAGATCCTCGCTTGCCTGGCCGAGGACGCTGTGTGGGACCTCCCCGGCTTCAAGCATCTCGAGGGCAAGGAAGCCTTCGATCGCGAGATCGAGAACGAGGACTTCGTCGGGTCGCCCACGCTCGATGTGGACCGCATGGTCGAGGAGGGCGATGCGGTGGTTGCCATCGGGACTGCATCGGTGCTCCCGACGAGGAGCGCTCGGCGCAGCCCCTCGCCCACATGAGGCGCCAGGCGGGCGATGAGGCGGGTCTCCGCTCGGGTGAATCCCTGGTAGACGTCCTCGCGATGGATGCAGAGGAAGCCCCAGCACTCCCCACCGGAGCGGAACGCCGCTCTCAGCTCGTCTCCAAGGCCGAGTGGCTCCACCTCGCAGTCGACAGCGGCCGCGCGGTCGGAATCGAGGTCACGATCTTCAACCCAGCGCTCGACCGCGACGGGTCGATCGCACCGACGCTCCTCAGCTGTCTCGCTCGTGGCCTCACCGCAGGCGATTCACGGCACCACAGCATCCCCGACGACAGCTCCCGTGAACGCCGGCTCGAGGGCGGCAAGTGGTTTGACCTCGGCCACCGGGACAGGTTCCACTCTGAGCTCGCGGTCCTCGTTACCTCTACAACGATGGGCGAAGCAGCGGTAGCGAGCGGGTCAAGGACGGAGACAAGTGTCCGCACACAAGACCGTGGTAGAGCGCTACTTCGAGGGGTTCCGCCAAGCCGACCACCGGCAGATCCTCGCTTGCCTGGCCGAGGACGTTGTGTGGGACCTCCCCGGCTTCAAGCATCTCGAGGGCAAGGAAGCCTTCGATCGCGAGATCGAGAACGAGGACTTCGTCGGGTCGCCCACGCTCGATGTGGACCGCATGGTCGAAGAGGGCGATGCGGTGGTTGCCATCGGGACCGGGACCAGCAGGCAGACGAGCGGACTCGTCTTCGAGTTCGCCTTCTGCGACGTCTTCACGTTCTCCGGCGAGCGCATAGGACGCGTCGAGTCCTACATCGTGCCGCTGACGTCGCGCGAGCAGCAATGATTTCTGGGCCGTGCGCCGTCGGGGCGTGACGCCCGAGCTCGAGACCGCGTGACGGCGTCCTCGCGCCCCCGGGCGACCGAGTACGGTCCTCGGCGTGGGAGCCGTGAAGGAGGGGTTCGGTGGCTGAGGAGCCCACGCCCTTCAGCGAGCTGCTGGCCGGCTACGGCACCACGACAATCGGCGAAGGGATGCACGTCGAGTCCGTGTTCGCGCTCCTCAAGGTCCGAGCCGAGGACGGGAGTGCCGCATGGTCGGTCCGCACCGGTGGCTCGCCGCTGTCTCGGGAGGAGCTGCTGGGCGTCCTCGACGGCCTCACCACCTCCATGCGCCAGAAGCTCACCACGGCGTGGAAACGCACCGGCCCCCAATCGCCTCCGCCGACCACCGGCGGGCCCTCAGCACCCATCCCCTTCAGCGAGCTGCTGGCTGGCCTCGAGACCGTGGGCGTCGATGACGGGTACCTCATCGAGTCGGTGTTCGCGGTCATCAAGGCCCGGCGAGTCGACGGCGTACCGGTGTGGTGTGTGCGTTCATCCGAGATGAAGCTCAGCGCCGAGGAGCGACTGGGCGCGCTCGAGGGCTACGTCGCCACCGTCCGACAGGACCTGGCCGAGACGTGGAAATGGTGAGCCGGGAGAGTGGGAGAGAGATCCCCAGGTATCCTTCCGCTCAGAGGCAGCGAACAGGAGGTCGGCGATGGTGAAGGTAGGCGACCGGATCGTTGTCGAGTCGGAGAAGGTCGGTTCCCCGCCGCGACGCGGCGAAGTGACGGCAGTCTCGGGCCGACTGCTCACCGTCCGTTGGGACGACGGCGAGCAGACGACGTTCGTGCCCAGCGCCGGTTCGCTTCGCGTCGAGCAGAGGGCCGACCAGAGCGCCTGATCGCCCTACGTCCACACGATCCTCCCGGGCGATGGCCCGCCCGTTCCGCTTCGACGGCCGGTGGTCGTTCCCGGCGACACCGGACGAGCTCTGGCGGGTGTTCTCCGACACCGAACGATTGCGGCAGCTGTGGCCGTGGCTTCGGACGGTCGAAACCTCCGGCCTGGTAGAGGGCACGGTGTCCCGGTGTGTGATCCGGGCACCGGTGCCGTATGAGCTCGAGGTCGACGTTGCGATGCTGGAGGTCGTTCCTTCACGCTCGGTCGTCGCTGCGGTGTCGGGGGACCTGGAGGGGCCGGCGAGGCTCGATGTCGCCGCTCGGCCCGGCGGCTCCGAGGCGCGCATGTCCTGGGAGCTGGAGGCGCGCGACCCTCTCCTGCGGGTCGCTTCCCTGCTGGGGCGGCCCGTCATGGAGTGGGGCCAGAGATGGGTCGTCGACACGGGCGTCCGGCAGTTCCGCAGGGAGGCGCTCGCCGACCCGCCGCCTGCCGAGCCGAGCTGCTGATGGGAGCTCTACTCGTCGCCGCCCTGGTCGTCGTCGGCTTGCCCACGCTCGTCTACCTCTCCGTGCGCACCGGCGATCTGGCCCGGGTCGACGTCGCCGACGACGCACTCGTCGTGCGACCTCGCGGGCTCAACCGCCTCTGGGCGTTCAAGAGCGAGGTTCGAGTCCCGTTGTCGCAGGTCGCCGACGTGCGCAGCGATGTCGCCCGGAAGAGCGTTGCGAGTGGCCTCAGGGTGCTCGGTACCTACGTCCCCGGCCTCGTCCAGGCAGGCAGGTTCCGCGGCAAGGGCGAGAGGTCGTTCTGGCTCGTCGGGCGGACGCCGAGGGTGACGGTCATCGACTGTCCCGGGGGACGGTTCGACCGCATCGTGCTCCAAGTCAGGGAAGACACCGTGGCGAGGCTCCGGCGGGCGGTGAGGGGCGTGTCCGGGAGCGGGTAGGTATCGAAGAGACCAGGGGGGTGCGATCGTGACCAACGAGACCAGTTCTGGAAGTGACGCGACGCCGACCTACGACCCTGAGGGCAGCGCGCTCCATCTGCTCGATGGGACGCAGGCGGCGGCGAGGGCGTGCCTGCCGTGGGTCGGCCGGGGCGACAAGGACGCCGCCGACCACGCGGCGGTGGAGGCGATGCGTGAGACCCTCGCCGACGTGCCCGGCCGGGGCCGGGTGGTCATCGGCGAAGGCGAGAAGGACAAGGCGCCGATGCTGTACACCAGCGAGGAGCTCGGCGCCGGCGACGAGGTGACGTTCGAGATCGCGGTCGACCCGTTGGAGGGCACGAACTACTGCGCCTCCGGGCTCGAGGGAGCCATCTCGGTCGTCGCCGCCGCGCCGCCCGGCGCGCTGTGGGGCGCCAAGGCGGCGTACTACATGGACAAGCTGGTCGTGGGATCGGGCGCGGCGGGCGCCATCGACATCGACGCCTCGGCCGAGGACAACCTCAACAACGTCGCCGAGGCCCTCGGCAAGAAGGTCCGGGAGCTCACCGTCGTCATACTCGACAAGCCTCGGCACGAGGACCTGATCGAGCGGGTCCGCAAGCTCGGCTGCGCGGTCGTGGCCATCCCCGACGGCGACGTCATGGGCTCGCTGCGGGCGCTCGTCCCCCACGGCAAAGCCGACCTGGCCATGGGCGTCGGCGGCGCTCCCGAAGGAGTGATCACCGCCTGCGCCACCCGGCTGTTGGGGGGCGACATGCAGGCCCGCCCTGCTCCGCAGAGCGACGACGAACGGTCGGAGATGGAGAAGGAGGGTGTCGACCTCGAGCGGGTGCTCCATCTCGACGACCTGGTCGGCAGCCCGGACTGTGCCTTCATCGCCACCGGCGTCACCACCAGCGCGCTGCTGGCGGGGCCCGAGCCGACGCCCTGGGGCGTGCGGGTGCGCTCGATCCTCGTCACGCCGAGGCACAAGGGCGCGCTGGTGGAGGCGTTGCTCCCCGAGCCGGACGAGGCGCCCCCGAGCGACGGCTGACCTACTGAGCCAGCTGGCCCCTGGCCGCCCCCTGCGGGTAGGTCTCGGTGTGCACGTTGACGTAGAAGTTGTCGGGGTCGGCCGCCAACCGGGTCATCACCCCGGCGTCGACGTTCGTGCATCCCGTCGTGGTCGTGTCGCTCGCCGTGGGCGTCGTCAAGGGGACGACGACTCCTCCGCTCTTGCCCGCCTCCGCCTCGTGGATGTGCATCGCCACCGGGCGGTCGATCCTGTTGACCCTGACCTCGTAGCAGGCCTCCCGCTTGGTGACGTCGAGGTTCACCGTCGCCGTCCCAGTGGCGTCCGGGTCACCGGGGGTGGGGACCTCGGTGGCTCCGGTGAGCGTGGCGCGCAGACGGGTGACGCCCTCCACTCGGTTGGCGACGCTGGTGGCCGTCTCCCTCACGGTCTCCTCCGCCTCCTCGCCGTCGTCGCCGCAGCCTGCCACCGCCACGACCAAAGCGGCGATCACGCACGCCCGGACGATCCCCCGCTTCCTCATGCCCGCTTCCGCTCCTTCGCCTCGCAGCCAACTCCACCCGCCCAAGCAATACCCCGAGAGGCAAGCGGGTCAAGGGGGCCGTTCAGGACGTCTCGTCGATGTCGGCGAGGAACTCGTCGGCCTCTTCGGGCGTGCGGCCCTCGTCGATGAGGCGCTGGCGGAGGAACTCCCGCACCTCTTCCTCGCTCGGCTGGCGGTCGCCGAAGCGCTCCTGGAGGTCGAACAGCACGCTCATCATCTCCGCCTGGATCCGCTGGTGCTCGATCGGCCGGTCGTCGGGCGGAGGGTCGGGGTCCACCACCGTGCCCGGACGGCCGTCCGGCGTGGTGAGCGGTAGCCCGCTGGCGACCCATGCCTCCAAGCCACCGTCGAGGTTCTCCGCCTGGAAGCCCTCAGCTCGGAGCTCTTCGGCGGCCGCCGCCGAACGGTTGCCGCTCCGGCACACGGCGACCACCGGCCGCCCGCGGTCGAGCTCGTCGAGGCGGTCCTCGAGCTGGTTCTGGGGGATGTGGAGGGCGCCCTCCAGTCGCCCCGCCTCCCACTCGTTGGGCCAGCGGACGTCGACGACCTGCACCTCGTCGCACCGCCGGTCGAGCTCGGCCGGGGTCATGGGCTCAGCCTGCCCTGCGCCCATGCGGCGGAAACGCCTACCGTCCTGAGCGCTCATGGGCACCAGTGCGGACGGCCACGACCTCTCCCCGGCGCGGTCCGTGCTCTTCGCGATCCTCGCCGTGGAGCTCGGAGCTCTCGTCATCACCGGCATCGCCTTGTTCTTCCCTCTACCGCCCGACAGCCCAGGCGTGGGGCGATCTCTTCACCGAGGGCCTCCCCTGGGACGTCCGATTGGCGCACGGCCTCCGTCTGCTCCACCGGCTCGCGTCCTGGGCGGCCGTCCCCACGGTGGTGGCGACCGCGGTCGTCCTGGCCCTGGGCAAGAGGGGGAGCGCCCGCCGCCGGGGCGGCTCCTCCCTGGGCGCGGGGATCGCCGTCAGTGCGTTCGCGGCGTTGCTCACCGGCTACCTCCTGCCGTGGGACCAGCTGGCCGTTCGCGAGGTCACGGTCGGATCGGGCCTCAGGGGCTACCGAGTCCTGTTCGACCCCAGCGTCCGCTTCGTTCTCTCGGGCGACGCCGAGCTCAGCCCCGGCACCGTCCTCTGGTGGCTGTTCCTCCACGCCCTCGTCGTCACCCCCGCGCTGGTCGGCCTCCTCGTGGTCGGGTGGCGTCGACACCGGGCTCCCCAGTCGGCGCCGCCGCAGCAGGTGCAGATGTAGAACTGGTGGGTGCCCACGCCGGTGGGGCCGGTGCCCCCTGACCCCGACGACCCCGAGCTCTGGGATGAGTGGTTCGCGCCGGGCGACGACGAGGTTTCCCAGTCCCGGTTCGGTTGGCCGGTGCGGCTGATCGCCATCCTCCTGGCCGTCGCCCTGGTGCTCCTCTTCGTGGTCGCCGCCTGATGCTCTCGGCGGACGTGGGCGCGGGCTTCGGCGCCGGCCTGGGCGACCTGCCTCTTGCCCTGCGGTCGCTCCGGCGTAGGCAGCCTGAGCTCTACCGACGGCTCGACGCTGACGACTGGGAACGGAAGAGCCGCTGCCATCTGTGGACCGTCCACGACGTGGTCCGCCACGTGCGCGACGGCTGCCGGATCCACGTCGACGGACTTCGTCACGGCCGGACGCGCCTCGACCGTGAGGGCCCGTTCGACCCCCGGGAGACGCCGCTCCGGTGGCTCGAGGAGACCGCTCTCCAGACGCCCACCGAGACGGTGGCCGAGCCGGCCCACCTCTACGCCGAGGAGGCGGCCACAGCCTCTTCATCGCGTCGTTGGCGGCGGCCCGGCGCAACCACCCGTTGGACGTCACCGTCGGGCTGACGGCGAACGAGGGCGGCGGCTACATGGCCTCGGTCCGCCCGGGCCAGGTCGTCCTGGCGCCCGACGACGGCAGCTGCGACGGCCCGGTGCGAGGAGAGCTCGTCGCCGTCGTCGACTCCCTGGCCGGCCGGGGCCCTGGGCCGGACGCCGTCCTGCACGGGGACCGGTCGGCCCTCGAGCCCTTGAGCTGGATGCGCTCGGGCCTTCTGCCCGCTTCCTGACCCCGAGGCCCGGGGGGCCAAAGCGGCCGGCCGGCCACGGCCTGCGGTCGCCGCCGGGGGCGCCCGACGAGCTCGTGTTAGAAAACGAACGTGGACGTTTCCGCCCTGCTTCTCGAGCTCTACCGTCGCATACCGCCCTTGGCGCGCCACGCCGTCGACGGGCTCGACGTCGACCAGCTGACCCACCGTCCGGGGCCGCAGGCCAACACGATCGCGTGGCTGATCTGGCACCTCGCCCGGGTGCAGGACGACCACATCGCCGAGATCCTCGGCGCCGAGCAGTTGTGGGCCCATGGCGACTGGGCCCGGCAGCTCGGGCTCGAGCCGGATCCTTCCAACACCGGCTACGGGCACATCCCCGAAGAGGTGGCGGCTGTCCGTCCGGAGCGACCCGAGGTCCTCCTCGAGTACTTGGATGCGGTGGACACGCGAACCCGGACGATGCTCGAGGGCCTCGCCCCCACCGACCTCGATCGCATCGTCGACCGGCGTTGGGACCCTCCGGTCACCCTCGGCGTGCGCCTGGTGAGCATCGCCGACGACAGTCTCCAGCACGCCGGTCAGGCGGCCTACGTCCGCGGGCTCCTGGAGCGACGGTAG
>DATACM010000166.1:0-3373 GCA_036259055.1 Acidimicrobiales bacterium
GCCCGCTGGGTGTTCCTGGCCTTCGCCGCCTCCTTCGCCATCAAGGTGCCCATCTTCCCCGTGCACACCTGGCTGCCCGACGCCCACACCGAGGCGCCCACCGGCGGGTCGGTGATCCTGGCCGGCGTCCTGCTGAAGCTCGGCACGTACGGCTTCGTGCGCTTCGGGCTGTTCCTCTTCCCCACGGCGGTGGTCGACCTGGCCCCGGTGTTTCTCACCCTGGGGGTGATCGGGATCATCTACGGCGCGTTGGTGGCCACCGTCCAGCGCGACCTCAAGCGGCTGGTGGCCTACTCGTCCGTCGCCCACCTCGGATTCATCGTGCTCGGGACCTTCGGCCTCACCACCATCGGGCTGCAGGGCGGAGTGCTGCAGATGGTCAACCACGGGCTCTCGACCGGCGCCCTCTTCCTCCTGGTCGGCATGATGTACGAGCGCCGCCACACCCGCCAGATCGCCGACCTGAGGGGCATCCAGAAGGCGGCGCCGGTGTTCGCCGGCGTCTTCATGGTCGTGATGCTCTCCTCGATCGGGCTGCCCGGCCTCAACAACTTCGTCGGCGAGTTCCTGATCCTGTTGGGCTCGTTCGTCACCCGTCGCTGGTGGACGGTGGTCGCCACCGCGGGCGTGATCCTGGCCGCGCTCTACCTCCTGTGGGCCTACCAGCGGGTGTTCCACGGCCGTCCCGACGACGAGAACGCCCGGTTCCCCGAGATGACGTGGCGCGAGCGGGCGGTGATGGCGCCGCTGGTCGTCTTCATCGTGGCCCTGGGCGTGTACCCCAAGCCCGTCCTCGACCGCATCGAGCCCTCGGTCGACGCCCTGGTCGAGCACGTGCAGGACCACAGCGACTACCGCCAGCCGGCGGTGGTCGCCGCCGAGGCAGCGCCGGCCGAGCGCGGGGAGTAGGCGCCGGTGACCCCCCTCCAGCTTCCCTCGATCGAGTGGAGCGAGCTGCTGCCCCAGCTCATCCTGATCGGCGGGGCGTTGGTCCTGCTGGTGGCGGGGACGTTCCTGCGGGGCCGTCGCATGGGCACCGCCTACGCCGCCTTCACGGTGGCCACCGCCGGCGCCGCCCTGGTGGCCACCGCCTTCCAGTGGAACCGGGTCAGCGGCGACCACGGCGAGGCCAAGGTGGCGGTCGCCGACGCCCTCGTCGTCGACGGCTTCAGCGTGTTCTTCGCCGTGACCATCTGCTCGGCGGTGGTGGTCGGGGCCCTGATGGCCGACAGCTACCTCCGGCGGGAGAACCTGCAAGGGGCGGAGTTCTACGTGCTGATGCTGCTTTCGGCGTCGGGTGGCGTGTTCATGGCCGCCGCCAACGACCTGATCATCGTCTTCCTCGGCTTGGAGATCCTCTCCATCGCCCTCTACGTGCTGGCCGGCTACCACCGGCGGCGGGCCGAGTCACAGGAGGCGGCGATCAAGTACTTCGTGCTGGGGGCGTTCTCCTCCGCCTTCTTCCTCTACGGGGTCGCGCTGGTCTACGGCGCCACCGGCTCGACCAACCTCGGGTTCGTCGCCCGGTACCTGCGGGAGACCACGTTGACGGAAGGGGTCCTGCTCGGAGGGCTGGCGTTCCTGCTCGTGGGCCTGGGGTTCAAGGTGGCGGCGGTGCCGTTCCACATGTGGACGCCCGACGTCTACGAGGGGTCGCCCACACCGGTGACGGGGTTCATGGCGGCGGCGGCCAAGGCGGCAGGTTTCTCGGCCCTCCTGCGCATCGTCTTCTCGACGTTCGCGACGAACCGGCTCGACTGGGAGCCCATCGTGTGGGCGCTCGCCGTGCTGTCGCTGGTGGTCGGCTCCGTGCTGGCGGTCGTGCAGACCGACGTCAAGCGCATGCTCGCCTACTCGTCGATCAGCCACGCCGGCTACATCCTCGTCGGCCTCGAGGCGGCCACCGACCGGGGCATCGCCGGGTCGCTCTTCTACCTGCTCGCCTACACGTTCATGATCCTGGGCAGCTTCGGGGTCGTCACGCTCGTGGGCCGCCGGGGAGACGAGCGCCACAGCCTCGACGCCTACCGGGGACTGGCCCGCACCCGCCCCGGCCTGGCCTTCGCCTTCACCGTGTTCCTGCTGGCCCAGGCCGGGGTCCCCTTCACGTCGGGGTTCCTCGCCAAGTTCTACGTGATCGGGGCGGCGGTGGAGAGCCGGTCGTACGCCCTCGCCATCGTGGCCATGCTCGCCGCCGTCATCGCGGCCTTCTTCTACCTGCGGCTCATCGTGGTGATGTACATGACGGAGGGAGACGAGGGCGAGGAGCCTGGTCCCCGCGTCGAGATCCCCGCCGGCGCCGGCCTGGCCCTCGGGCTCTCGCTGGCCTTCACCGTCGTCGTCGGCTTCCTGCCCCAGTTCGTCTTCGACTTCGCCGAGAACGCCAGCCTGCTGCGGCTCTAGCCCCGCGGCATTGGGTCAGGAAAAGTGGCCGGAACCGCCACTTTTCCCAGGCCAGTGTGGCGGACGGGACGGCGGGGCGGGATCAAAGGGACGTGCGGGACGCAGACGCCGAGACCTACGAGAAGCGCGCCGACGAGCTGGTCCGGTTCGCCACCGTGCTGGTCGGACCGGGTGGGGCCGAGGACCTGGTGTCGGGCGCCGTGCTGCGGGCGTTCTCGTCGCCGTTGTGGCCGGCGGTGACCGAGGGGAGCCGGCTGCGGTGGGAGGCCGGCCCACCGTCAAGGGCGACGTCGTGGCCGTCCTCTACGACGACCACACCGTTGTCGTGCTCTCGTCGTCGGACTTGGCGGAGAGCGACCTCCTGGCCGCCGCTGCCTCGCTGGACCCGGGCGACCCCTCGCTGCCCAAGCCGGACGCGTCCGACCCGGCCTCTGCGAGCGCCTGGGCATGTGCGCCTGACTCCTTCCGGCTACGGAAAGTCGTCCGTCCCGGCCACTTTTCCTGACCCAATGCGCAACGGGGACTTTGGCGTAGGACCAAGCCCTTCTGTACGCTCCGACCCGTGTCCGAGTTCCTGCGGCAGTACCTGACCGTCGCCATCTTCGGGGCGGCCGCCGTGGGGATGGTCGGCGCCATGCTGGGGATGGCCCGGCTCGTCCGCCCGACCCGGCCCCAGCCCCAGAAGTACATCAACTACGAGTGCGGGGTCGATCCGGTCGGCGCCGGGTGGACCCAGAGCCAGATCCGCTACTACGTCTTCGCCCTGCTGTTCGTGATGTTCGATGTCGAAGCCGTCTTCATCTTCCCGTGGGCCGTCCGCCTCGACGCCCTCAACGTGTTCGGGCTGGTCGAGATGACGATCTTCATCGTCATCCTGGCCCTGGGCCTGGTCTACGCCTGGCGCAAGAAGGTGCTGCGGTGGGCGTAGTCGAGAAGGGAGCGCTGTCCAAGAAGGCGTTCAAGCCCCTCA
>DATACM010000167.1:0-13645 GCA_036259055.1 Acidimicrobiales bacterium
GCCGTCCGCAGCGCGGCGGAACAGCACCACGGCGTTCTGCGCCTCGTTCGTCTGGACGAAGACAGCGTTCCCCATCGCCACCTTCTGTCCCCGACGCCCCCGGCGGCGTTACGGCCGGCCGGGGCCCCACCGGCCGACGCCTATCCTGCCCCCATGCGGGTGCCGCTCTCGTGGCTGCGCGACTTCGCCCCGTTCGACGCCGACCCGGCCGAGCTGGCGGCCACCCTGTCACAGCTGGGCCTGGTGGTCGAGGGCCTGGAGAGGGTCGGGGAGGGGCTCGACCAGGTCGTCGTCGCCCGCGTGCTGCGAACGCTTCCGCACCCGAAGGCGGATCGCGTCCAGCTGGTCGACGTCGACGCCGGCGACGGCCCGGTGCGGGTGGTCGCCGGCGCCTTCAACTTCGGTCCGGGCGACCTGGTGCCCCTCGTGCGCCCGGGCGCCCGCCTGCCCGGCGGGCTGGAGATCGGCCGCCGCAAGGTCCGCGGCGAGTGGTCGGATGGCATGCTCTGCTCGGGCGCCGAGCTGCGCCTGTCCGACGACCACTCCGGCATCCTCGTCCTGCCTGCCGGCGCGCCGGTCGGGGCGCCGCTCGTAGAGGCGCTCGGGATCCAACCCGACGTGGTCTTCGACCTCGACATCACGCCCAACCGCCCCGACGCCCTGTGCATGGCCGGGGTGGCCCGCGACCTGGCCGCCCGGGTGGGAGTTCCGTTCGCCCTTCCCGACCCGCCCTCGGTGGACGGGCCCGGCGACCCGGGCGTGAGCCTGGCCGTCGAGTCAGCCGACCTCTGCCCCCGCTTCACCGCCACACGTCTCGACGGCGTCGTCATCGGGCCGTCCCCGGCGTGGCTCGCCAACCGCCTGACGCTGGCGGGCATGCGGCCGATCAACAACGTCGTCGACGTCTCCAACTACGTCATGCTCGAGCTGGGCCAGCCCAACCACCCCTACGACCTCGACCGCCTTCCTGGCCAGGGCCTCCTCGTGCGCCGGGCCACCGAGGGGGAGGTGCTGGTGACCCTCGACGAGGTCGAGCGCCGCCTGTCGACGGAGGACTGCCTCATCTGCGACGCCGAGGGGGCGCCCGTCGGCATCGGCGGGATCATGGGCGGGGCGTCGAGCGAGATCTCCGACGCCACGAGCACCGTGCTCCTCGAGGCGGCGTGGTTCTCGCCGCTGGCCATCGCCCGCACGTCGAAGCGGCTGGCGCTGCGCACCGAGGCGTCGGTCCGCTTCGAGCGGGGGGTCGACCCCGCCGGCACCGAGCGGTCGGTGGCCCGCTTCTGCCAGCTGGCCGTCGAGGTGGCGTCGGCGACGGTGACCGGCGCGATGATCGACGTGCGGGCCGACGTGCCGTCGCCGGAGCGGGTGGCCGTGCGGACCGGGCGGGTCAACGCCGTGCTGGGGACGGCGCTGACGGCGGAGGACGTGGCCCGGTACCTCGAGCCGATCGGCTTCTCCTGCTCGGTTGGTGCCGGCGGCGCGCTCACCGTCGACATCCCCACCTGGCGCCCGGACTGCGAGCGGGAGATCGACGTCGTCGAGGAGGTGGCGCGCCACCACGGCTACGACCGCATCGCCCGGACGCTGCCGCTGACCGCGGCGGTCGACGGCGGCCTGACCCCGTACCAGCGCGACCGCCGGCGGGTGCGGGAGGTGCTGGCCGGCGCCGGGCTCAGCGAGGCGTGGTCGAACTCCTTCCTGGCTCCCGACGACCTGGCCCGCGCCGGGCTGCCCACCGACGCGGTACGGGTGGAGAACCCGCTGGCCCAGGAGGAGTCGGTGTTGCGCACGTCGCTCCTGCCCGGGCTCCTCCGGGCGCTGGTGACGAACCAGTCGCACCGCAACCCCGACGTGGCTCTGTTCGAGATCGGCCACGTGTTCCTGCCTCCACCGCCCGGAGAGCAGCTGCCGCCTGAGCCCGAGCACCTGGCCGTGGTGCTCGCCGGGAGGCCCGGGACCGACGCCACCCGGCTCTGGAGGCGGCTGGTCGACAGCCTGGGGCTCGAGGCGGTGAAGTTCGAGCCCGCCACCGCGCCCGGGCTGCACCCCACGCGCACCGCCTCCCTGAACGCCGGCGCCATCCGCCTCGGCGTGCTCGGCGAGGTCGACCCCGACGTGCTGGCCGCCCACTCGCTGTCCGCACCGGTCGGGTGGTTGGAGGTCGACCTGGGCGCCGCCCTGGCCGCCCCTCGCCGGCCGCTCGTCTACCGGCCGGTCAGCCGCTACCCGTCGGCCGACATCGACCTGGCCTTCGTCGTCGAGGAGGGCGTGGCCGCCGCCGACGTCGAGTTGACCCTGCGGGGCGCCGGCGCCGAGCTGCTCGAGGACATCTGGCTGTTCGACGTCTTCCGAGGGCCGCAGCTGGGCGAGGGACGGCGCAGCCTCGCCTACCGGCTGCGATTCTCCGCTCTCGACCACACGCTCGACGAGGACGAGCTGGCGGCGCTGCGCACCCGCTGCATCAAGGCGGTGGAGTCGACGTTCCCGGCGTGGCTACGCGGTTGACCAACCTGCGGCGGTTGCATACTCATGCACCTAACCGTATGATAGGACGATGCACCGGGTAGGCGTCGTCGGGGCGTCGGGCTACGCCGGCGCCGAGCTCCTGCGCCTGTGCGCCGGTCACCCGTCGCTCGAGCTCGCCTGGGCGACAGGGGAGACCATGGCCGGCACGGCGGTGGCCGAGCTCTATCCCAGCCTGGCCGCCGCCTACCGCGGCACCCACTTCGAGGCCTACCGCCCCGAGCTGGCCGACGACGTGGACCTCGTCTTCCTCGCCCTTCCCCACGGCCAATCGCAGCGGCTGGTGCCCGAGCTGCGCCCCCGGGGCTGCGCCATCGTGGACCTGGCCGCCGACTTCCGCCTGGCCGACCCGGCCGTCTACGAGCGCTGGTACGGCGAGGCCCACAGCGCCCCCGAGCTCCTCGGCGGCTTCGTCTACGGCCTGCCCGAGCTGGGCCGAGAGCACGTCGCCAAGGCCGACGCGGTCGCGGCAGCCGGCTGCTACCCGACAGCGGCGGCGTTGGCCCTGGCGCCCCTGCTCTCCGCCGGCGTCATCCAGACGGAGGGGGTCATCGTCGACGCCGCCAGCGGCGTCTCCGGCGCCGGGCGGGCGCCCAAGCCCACGACCCACTTCAGCACCGCCAACGAGGACTTCACCGCCTACGGCCTGCTCGACCACCGGCACACGCCCGAGATCGAGCAGGCCACCGGTGCCCGGGTGCTCTTCACGCCCCACCTGGCTCCCATGACCCGGGGCATCCTCGCCACCTGCTATGCGCGGCCTGCCCGGTCCACCTCGACCGCCGACCTCCTCGACCTCCTGGCGCAGCGGTACGCGGGCGAGCCGTTCGTCGTCGTCACGCCCACGTCGCCGTCCACCAAGGCCACCTGGGGGTCCAACGCCGCCCATGTCACCGCCCGTTTCGACGAGCGCACCGGCTGGGTCCTCGTCATCGCCGCCATCGACAACCTGGTCAAGGGGGCGGCCGGCCAGGCCGTCCAGTGCGCCAACCTGGCCCTCGGGGTGGAGGAGACGGCCGGCCTCACCGCCGTCGGCGTCTACCCGTGAGTGTGACCGCCGCGGCCGGGTTCCAGGCTGCCGGCATCGCCTGCGGGATCAAGCAGGACCCCCCCGCCCTGGACCTGGCCCTGGTCTGCACCGACGACGCCGTCGCGGTGCCCGCCGCCGCGGTGTTCACGTCGAACCGGGCGGCGGCGCCGCCGGTCGAGGTGTCCCGTGGGCACCTGGCGGCCACCGGCGGTCGGGTGGCGGCGGTGGTCCTCAACAGCGGCAACGCCAACGCCGCCACCGGCTACGCCGGGCGCGCCAACGCGGCGCGGACGTGCGCCCTGGTGGCCGACCGCCTCGGCTGCTCCCCCGAGGAGGTCCTGGTGTGCTCCACCGGCCTCATCGGGATCCCCCTCCCCATGGCCGCCGTCGAGTCGGGCGTACCGCCGCTGGTGGACAGCCGGGCGGCGGGCGCGGAGGCGGGCGCGGCGGCGGCCGAGGCCATCCGCACCACCGACACGGTGGCCAAGCAGGTGACGGTGGAGGGCGACGGGTTCATCGTCGGCGGCATGGCCAAAGGGGCGGCGATGCTCGCTCCCGACATGGCGACCATGCTGGCCGTGCTGACCACCGACGCCGCCGTCGGACCGGCCGACCTGGGCGGTGCCCTGACCGTCGCCGTCGACCGGTCGTTCAACGCCCTCACCGTCGACGGCTGCACCTCCACCAACGACACCGTCGTGGCGGTCGCCAGCGGGCGCGGCGCGTCCCCTTCGGGCACCGCCCTCACCGACGCCCTCACCGCCGCCTGCGCCGGCCTGGCCGCCCAGATGGCGGACGACGCTGAGGGGGCCACCAAGGTCGTCACCGTACGGGTGGTGGGGGCGGCGTCGGCCGACGAGGCCCGCCGGGCCGCCCGCAAGGTGGCCGAGAGCCAGCTGGTGAAGTGCTCGCTCTACGGCGGCGACCCTTACTGGGGACGGGTGGTCAGCGAGCTGGGCAGTGCCGGCGTCACCTTCCATCCCGACCTGGTGGAGGTCGCCTACGGAGGCGTGGTCGTCTGCGCCGGGGGGGTGGCCGCCGAGCACGACCACGCCGCCGTGGCGTCGCACCTCAAGGGCCGCCACGTCGAGGTCCGCGCGTCGCTCGGGCTCGGCCGCGGTGAGGCGGCCGTGCTCACCAACGACCTCACCCCCGGCTACATCGCCGAGAACATGCGGACCTCATGAGCGAGCACCGAAGCGGGGCGGAGGCGCGCACCTCCCGGCAACTGAGCGCCGTCGTCGACACCCGCCGCCTGGGGGCGGCGGAGAAGGCGGCGGTGCTGGCCGACGCCCTTCCTTACATCCGCCGCTTCTGGGGAAAGGTCGTGGTGGTGAAGTACGGCGGGGCGGCCATGGCGGACGCCGCTCTCGCCACCCTGTTCGCCCAGGACGTCGTCCTGATGCGGTCGGTGGGCATGCGCCCGGTCGTGGTCCACGGCGGCGGTCCCCAGATCGGCGCCCTCATGCAGCGCCTGGGCAAGGAGCCGGAGTTCCGCGACGGCCTGCGGGTCACCGACGCCGAGACGCTCGAGATCGCCCGCATGGTGCTCGTGGGCAAGGTGAACCGCGACATCGTGTCGTCCATCAACGTGCACGGCCCACTGGCGGTGGGGCTGTCGGGCGAGGACGCCGGCCTGCTCTCGGCCAGCGCCCGGGCACCCGAGCTGGGGTTCGTGGGCGACGTGGTGGGCGTGAACCCGCAGATCGTCGAGCGCCTCCTGGCCGAGGACCTGATCCCGGTGGTCGCCACCATTGGCACCGATCCCGAGGGTCAGGCCTACAACGTCAACGCCGACACCGCCGCCGGCGCCATCGCCGCCGCCCTCGCCGCCGAGAAGCTGGTGTACCTCACCGATGTGGCCGGCCTGCTCGCCGACGTGACCGACCCCACCAGCGTGATGGCCACCGTCACGGTGAACGAGCTCGAGGACATGGTCGTCGCCGGCACCCTGACCGGGGGGATGATCCCCAAGATCCGGTCGTGCGTCCGGGCCCTGCGCGGGGGCGTGCGCCAGGCCCACATCCTCGACGGGCGCGTCCCCCACGTCCTGCTGCTCGAGGTCTTCACCCGGGAGGGCATCGGGACCATGGTGCGGGCCGACACCGGCGGATCGCCGTGAACGACCACCTCATGCCCACCTACTCCCCGGCGCCGGTGACGTTCGTCCGGGGCGAGGGCAGCCGGCTCTACGACGCCGACGGCCGGGAGTACCTGGACTTCGTCGGGGGCCTGGCCGTGACCTCCCTGGGCCACGCTCACCCGGCGGTGGCCGAGGCGCTGGCCACCCAGGCCCGCACGCTGCTGCACGTCTCCAACCTGTACCGCACCACCGTCGGCCCCGAGGTGGCCGCCACCCTCGACCGCCTGGTGGGCGGGGGGGGAAAGGTGTTCTTCGCCAACTCCGGGGCCGAGGCCAACGAGTGCGCCATCAAGCTGGCCCGCAAGTGGGGCGGCCACGGGCGCTACGCGGTGGTGAGCGCCTACGGGTCGTTCCACGGCCGCACCCTCGCCACCTTGCACGCCACCGGCCAGCCGCAGAAGCACGAGCCGTTCCAGCCCCTGCCCGAGGGCTTCCGCCACGTGGCCTGGGGCGACGTCGACGCCCTGGCGGCCGCCGTCGACCCCGGTGTGGTCGCCGTCCTCCTCGAGCCCCTCCAGGGCGAGGGCGGCGTCATCCCCGCTCCTCCCGGCTACCTGGCCGAGGTGCGGCGCCTGTGCGACGAGCGCCACGTCCTGCTGATGCTCGACGAGGTGCAGACCGGCCTGGGGCGCACCGGTCGCTGGTTCGGCTTCGAGCACGCCGGGATCCGCCCCGACGTCCTCACCCTGGCCAAGGCCCTCGGCAACGGCGTCCCCATCGGAGCGTGCTGGGCCCGGTCCGATGTGGCGTCGGCGTTCGTGCCCAGCGACCACGCCACCACGTTCGGGGGCCAGCCGCTGGCCACGTCCGCCGCCCGGGCCGTGCTCCAGGTGCTGGAGACCCAAGACGTCCCGGCGCGGGCGGCCCGCGCCGGCGAGCGCCTGCGCCAGGGGCTGGAGGCCCTGCCCGGCGTCGGGCACGTGCGAGGCCTGGGGCTGCTGCTGGCCGCCGAGCTGGCCACCCGTCCCGCCCGCGAGGCGGCCGAAGCCGCCCTGCGGGCCGGGCTGCTCGTCAACCCGGTCACGCCAACCGCCCTGCGTCTCGCCCCGTCGCTGCTCGTCACCGACGCCGAGATCGACGAGGCGCTGGACATCCTCGCCTCGGTGCTGGCGACGGTGGCCGCCGACGCCCCGGCATGAGGCACTTCCTCGAGGTCGACGACCTCGGCGCCGACGAGTTGGCGGCGGTGCTCGACCTGTCCGAGGAGCCAACCTCGCCCCCGGTGCTCGCCGGAAGGGGCGTGGCCCTCGTGTTCGAGAAGCCGTCGACTCGCACCCGGGTGTCGATGGAGATGGCGGTGGTGCAGCTGGGGGGCCATCCCGTCACCATCCGCCCCGACGAGGTCGGCCTCGACACCCGGGAGCCCGCCGAGGACGTGGGCCGGGTGCTGTCCCGCTACTGCGCGGCGATCGGCGCACGGGTCTTCGACCACTCGACGGTCGAGCGGCTGGCCGGGGCGGCGTCGGTGCCGGTGATCAACCTGCTCTCCGACCGGTCGCACCCGTGCCAGGCGCTGGCCGACCTGCTCACCCTGCGCCAGCACTGGGGGTCGCTCGCGGGCCGGACGCTCGCGTGGGTCGGCGACGGCAACAACGTCTGCCGGTCGTTGCTCCTGGCCGGGGCCATGGCGGGCATGGTCCTGCGGGTGGCCGCTCCGGCGGGTTACGAGCCGGACGCCGATGTCGTGCGCGTGACCGGCGCCGAGGTCACCTCCGACCCCGCCCAGGCGGTGGCGGGGGCCGACGTCGTCTCCACCGACGTGTGGGCGTCGATGGGCCAGGAGGACGAGGCGGCCGCGCGCCGGGTGGCCTTCGCCGCGTTCACCGTCGACGACGACCTCATGGCCCTGGCCAGGCCCGACGCCGTGTTCCTCCACTGCCTCCCCGCCCATCGGGGCGAGGAGGTGACGGCGTCGGTGCTCGACGGTCCGGCGAGCCTGGTCTGGGAGCAGGCGGCCAACCGCATGCACGCCCAGCGCGGCCTCCTCCGGTGGCTGTCAGCCGAGAGCGAGGCGACCCGTTGATGCGCCTGGCGAAGCCTCAGCGCCAGCACCGGGTGGCCCGGATCCTGGCCTCGCAACCGGTCACCAGCCAGGCCCAAGTCGTGGACCTCCTGGCCGCCGAGGGGATCGTCGCCACCCAAGCCACCGTCTCTCGCGACCTCGAAGAGCTGGGCGCGGTGAAGGTCCGCTCGGCCAGCGGCGAGTCGGTCTACGCCATCCCCGAGGAGCCCGCCGTCCGCCCCGCCTCCGACGAGCACCTGCGGCGGGTCATGGGAGAGTGGGTCGTGGAGGTGGGGCACTCGGGCAACATCGTCGTGCTGCGCACGCCCCCGGGGTCGGCGCACGTGGTCGGCTCGGCCATCGACCGGGCCGGCCTTGCCGGCGTGCTGGGCACCGTGGCGGGCGACGACACCGTGCTCGTGGTGGCGTCCGAGCGCGACGGTGGCGCGGCGGTGGCCCGTACCTTGGCGGGCCTGGCCCGGCTCTAGAGAGAGGATCCGCACAGCGTGGCAAAGAGAGTCGTGCTCGCCTACAGCGGCGGCCTGGACACGTCGGTGGCGGTCCGCTGGATGATCGAGGAATGGGGGGTCGAGGTCGTCGCCCTCGCCGCCGACGTCGGCCAGGGCGGGGACTTCGACGCCGTCCGCCAGCGGGCCCTCGGGGCGGGGGCGGTGGAGGCGGTGGTCGTCGACTGCCGGGAGGAGTTCGCCCGCGATTTCGTGGCGCCCGCCCTCAAGGCCAACGCTCGCTACGAGGGCAAGTACCCGTTGGTGTCGTCGCTCTCCCGGCCGGTGATCGCCCGTCACCTCGTTGCGGCGGCCCGCGAGCACGGGGCCGACGCCGTCGCCCACGGCTGCACCGGCAAGGGCAACGACCAGGTCCGCTTCGAGGTCTCCACCCGGGCCCTGGCCCCCGACCTCGAGGTGCTGGCGCCGGTGCGGGTGTGGGGCCTCACCCGGGAGGAGTCGATCGGGTACGCCGAGCGCTTCGGGATCCCCGTCACCGTCACCCGCTCGAGCCCCTACTCGATCGACCAGAACCTCTGGGGGCGCACCATCGAGTGCGGGGTCCTGGAGGACCCGTGGGCCCAGCCCCCCGAGGAGGTGTTCGAGCTCACCACGCCCACCGCCACCGAGCCGGTGGAGATGGTGATCGGCTTCGAGGGAGGTCTGCCGGCCACCGTGGACGGGCGGCCCATGCCCCTGCACGAGCTGGTGGCCGAGGTGGGCCGGGTGGTGGGCTCGTTCGGCTGGGGCCGCATCGACATGGTCGAGAACCGCCGGGTGGGGATCAAGAGCCGGGAGGTCTACGAGTGCCCGGGCGCCCTGGCCCTGCTCATGGCCCACGCCGACCTGGAGGACCTCACCCTCGAGCGCGACCTGGCCCACGAGAAGGCCCGCCTCGAGCCCCGCTACGCCGAGCTGGTGTACGACGGGCTGTGGTACTCGCCGCTGAAGCGGGCCCTCGACGCCTTCGTCGAGGAGAGCCAGCGGCACGTCACCGGGGAGGTGCGCCTGCGCTGCGAGCAGCCCGGTCGGTGCTTCGTCGCCGGCCGCCGCAGCCCGGTCGGCCTCTACGACTACGACCTGGCGACCTACGAGGCGGCCGACCGCTTCCACCACGGCGACGCCGCCGGTTTCGTCCGCCTCTGGGGCCTGGGCGTGGAGACGTGGGCCACGCGCCAGGGCGGTGTCCGACACCCCGGCGGCGACGGCGGCGACGCGAGATGACCCTCTGGCAGGGCCGGATGGGCGACCTCCCCACCGACGACCTGATGGCGTTCACCGCCAGTCTGGCGTTCGACGTACGGCTGGCGCCCGACGACGTGGCCGGGTCGCGGGCCCACGTCCGCGGCCTGGTGCGGGCCGGGCTGGTCACCGAGGAGGAGGCCGGCACCCTGCTCGTCGCCCTCGACCGGGTGGAGCGGGAGCTGGCCGAGGGCCTGTTCAAGTTCGCCCCCGGCGACGAGGACGTGCACACCGCGGTGGAGCGGCGGGTCACCGAGCTGGCCGGCGACGCCGGCGCCAAGCTCCACAGCGGCCGGAGCCGCAACGACCAGGTGGCCACCGACCTCCGGCTGTGGGCCAAGCGGGCCCTGGCCGACGTCGCCCGCAAGGTGATGGTCCTCCAAGAGGCGCTGCTCGACCGGGCCCGGGAGGCCGAGGAGCGGGGGAGCCGGCTGCCCGGCTACACCCACCTGCAGCGGGCCCAACCCGTCCTCCTCGCCCACCACCTGCTGGCCCACGGGTGGGCCCTGGCGCGCGACGTCGACCGCCTGCTCGACGCCCGCCGGCGGTTGGACGTGAGCCCGCTGGGCGCCGGGGCCCTGGCAGGCTCGTCGCTGCCCCTCGATCCCGACGCCACCGCCGCCGACCTCGGGTTCGCCGCCCGGTTCGAGAACTCCCTCGACGCGGTGAGCGACCGCGACTTCGTCGCCGAGTCCCTCTTCGCCTTGTCCCTCTTGGCCGTCCACCTCTCCCGGCTGGGCGAGGAGGTGGTGCTGTGGTCGACCGCGGAGTTCGGGTTCCTCCGCCTGGCCGACGCCTGGTCGACCGGCAGCTCGATGCTCCCCCAGAAGAAGAACCCCGACGTGGCCGAGCTGGCGAGGGCCAAGGCCGGCCGTCTGATCGGCCACCTGGCCGGTCTCCTGGCGACGCTGAAGGGGCTCCCCCTCGCCTACAACCGCGACCTCCAGGAGGACAAGGAGCCCCTGTTCGACGCCGTCGACCAGATGGCATGGGCGCTGGTGGCGCTGGCCGGCCTGCTCTCGACGGCGGCCTTCGACGCCGACCGCATGAGCGCCGCCGCCGACACGCCCGATGCCGCCGCCATCGACCTGGCCGAGTGGATGGTCGCCCGGGGCATCCCCTTCCGCCACGCCCACGCCGCCGTCGGCGCCCTCGTCCGCAACGCGGCCGAGCGCCACGTCCCGCTCGACGAGCTGGTGGCCGCCCATCCCGACCTGGGCCCCGACGCCCTGCACCTGCTCGAGCCGGCGACGGCGGTGGGGCGACGGACCACGCCCGGGGGAGCAGGGCCGGGGCCGGTGGCCGAGCAGCTCGTGCGCTTCGCCGACCGGCTGGCGGCCGACCGCCACCGCGTCCCGCCAGCCTGACCGCACACGTGGACGCCGGCGGCCCGAGGCCACTATCCCGGGCCTTCTACGCCCGCGACAGCCGGGAGGTGGCCCCCGAGCTCCTGAACAAGCTCCTCGTGCGAGGCGCTCGGGTGGGCCGCGTCGTGGAGGTGGAGGCCTACTGCGGGGTGGATGACCCCGGCAGCCACGCCTTCCGGGGGCGTACCCGGCGCAACGCCACCATGTTCGGTCCCGCCGGCCACCTCTACGTCTACTTCACCTACGGCATGCACTTCTGCGCCAACGTCGTCTGCGGCGCCGAGGGCGAGGGGACGGCCGTGCTGCTGCGGGGGCTGGATGCCGAGGCCGGCCTGGAGGAGATGCGGGCGGCCTACCCGGGGGCGCGACGCGACCGCGACCTCTGCCGCGGCCCGGCCCGCTTGTGTAGGGCGTTCGGCATCGACCGGTCCTTCGACGGCGCCGACCTGGTCACCGGCGACCGCGGCCTGGTGGTGTGCGACGATGGCGTCGCCCCGCCGGGCCGTCCCGGCGTCGGGCCGCGTGTCGGCCTCTCCGCCGGCGCCGAGCTCCCCTGGCGCTTCTACGTGCCCGGCGCCTTGGGGGTGTCGCGGCCACCCCGGCCCGGAGAGGTCGCCGGGTAGCGTGCAGCCCGTGGAAGGCCGCCCCGCCGCCGACCTCATGGCCGACCTCGAGTGGCGGGGGATGGTCCACCAGGTCACCGATCCCGAGCTCGGGGTCAAGCTGGCGGCCGAGCGTTTCGTCGCCTACGCCGGCTTCGACGCCACCGCCGACAGCCTGCACGTGGGCCACCTGGTCGGCGTGGTGGGCCTGCAGCGGCTGCAGCGGGCCGGTCACCGGCCGCTGGCGCTCGTGGGCGGCGGCACCACCCTCGTCGGCGACCCCAGTGGGAAGGAGGCGGAGCGGCCGCTGCTGTCGGAGGCGGAGATCGACGCCAACGTGGCCGGGATCCGGCGTCAGATCGAGCGCTTCGTCGAGCTGGGCGACCGGCCCGAGGACGGCGTGCTCGTGAACAACGCCGACTGGCTGCGCCGCCTGGGCCTCACCGACTTCCTGCGGGACGTGGGCAAGCACTTCACCGTCAACGCCATGATCGCCAAGGAGTCGGTGCGGGCCCGCTTGGCCGAGCGGGAGCAGGGCATCTCCTACACCGAGTTCAGCTACATGCTCCTGCAGGCCTACGACTTCCTGCACCTGCACGACACCTTCGGCTGCCGCCTGCAGCTGGGGGGCAGCGACCAGTGGGGCAACATCACGACGGGCATCGAGCTCGTCCGGCGGGTCCGCGGCGCCACCGTGTACGGGGTCACCTGGCCCCTCGTCACCAAAGCCGACGGCACCAAGTTCGGCAAGACGGAGGCGGGAGCGGTGTGGCTCGACCCCGCCCGCACCAGCCCTTACCAGTTCTCCCAGTTCTGGCTGCGCACCGACGACCGCGACGTGGTCCGCTACCTGAAGCTCCTGAGCTCCCTCGACCGCGAGCAGATCGCCGAGCTCGAGAGGGAGGTGGCCGAGCGCCCGGCGCAGCGCCGGGCCCAGCAGGCGCTGGCCGACGACCTCACCACCGCCGTCCACGGCCGGGCGGCGGCCGACGCCGCCCGCCGGGCCGCCCAGGCCCTCTTCGGGGGCGAGCTGGCCGACCTCGACGAGGCCACGTTGCTCGACGTGTTCTCCGAGGCGCCGTCCACGACGCTGTCCCGCCAGGAGCTGGCCGACGGGGGCGTCCCCCTCGTGGACCTGCTCGCCCGCACCGCCGTCGTCCCGTCCCGGTCGGCGGCCCGGGCGGCGGTGGAGGCCGGGGGCGCCTACGTGAACAACCGGCGGGAGACCGACCTCGACCGGCGGATCGGCGAGGGCGACCTGGTGGCGGGGTCGTACGTGGTGCTCCGCAGGGGCAAGCGGAGTTACCACCTCGTGCGCTTCGGGTAGTCTTCTCTTCGCACGGGACACCAGCCGGGTTGAGGAAGAAGTCCTCCGGTGCTAGTGTTATGTGTTGCGCCGGTGAGCGGGGAACCGCCGACCGGTGCCTTGACCGGGAGCCCAGGCCCAGCCGGGCGACCGGGCAGAGGAAGTGCAGGGCGAGACCCCGCAACCCTCGGCAAAGCGAACGTTGGGCACCGCCGTCTTTGGAAGACGCGTGCCGATCGCTCCTTGAAAACGGAACAGAGAGCCATGGGAACCGGCGGCCGCACCTGCGGTCGAACGGTTCCGACGCCAGTGCGGGCGGCCACCTCGGTGGTCGCGAAGTCAATGCACTGAGACGGACGACGTCCGTGTCTGTGCCAGTCGGCACTCGGGGTTCAGTCACCCCGAACTGCCGGCTCTCCCGATCGACGGTCGACGCCCCCTCCGGGTGGCGCGGCCAGCGATCTCGATGGAGAGTTTGATCCTGGCTCAGGACGAACGCTGGCGGCGTGCTTAACACATGCAAGTCGAGCGAGGCCCAACCGGTGGCAACACCGGGGAAGGCCTAGCGGCGAACGGGTGAGTAACACGTGAGCAACCTGCCCCGAAGACCGGGATAACACCGGGAAACCGGTGCTAATACCGGATGCCCCCACCGGGCCGCATGGCCTGGTGAGGAAATGGATTTCCGCTTCGGGAGGGGCTCGCGGGCTATCAGCTTGTTGGTGAGGTAACGGCTCACAAAGGCGACGACGGCTAGCTGGTCTGAGAGGACGACCAGCCACACTGGGACTGAGACACGGCCCAGACTCCTACGGGAGGCAGCAGTGGGGAATCTTGCGCAATGGGCGAAAGCCTGACGCAGCAACGCCGCGTGGGGGATGAAGGCCCTCGGGTTGTAAACCCCTTTCAGCAGGGACGAAA
>DATACM010000168.1:0-23215 GCA_036259055.1 Acidimicrobiales bacterium
CGGCATCGACATCCGCACGGACATCACGGTGCTCACCCGTCCCCATTCCGAGGCGGCCCGGGCGTTGGCTGCGAGGGAGGTCGAAGGGATGGTCTCCTACCCCCCCTTCATCCACGAGCTCCGAGTCCGCGGTGTCGGCCACGTGGTTCTCGATGCCAACGTCGACCGGCCGTGGTCGCAGAACTTCTTCTCGATGGTCGCCGTGCATCGCGAGTTCATGACCCACAACCCGATCGCCACCAAGCGTGCGCTGTGCGCCATCCTGAGAGCAGCCGACGTCGTCGCCAAGGACCCCGACCGCGGGGCACGGGCGATGGTGGACCGCGGCCTCGTCGGCGAGAACCTCTTCGAGGCCACTCGTGCGGAGCTCCCGGCCATCCTGTACGACGTCTGGCGGCGGTACGACCCGGCCGACACCCTCCGCTTCTACGGCCTCCGCCTGGCCGAGGCGGGCTTCATCCAGAGTACCCCCGAGCAGATCGTCGCCCGGGGCACCGATTTCCGTTATCTCGACGAGCTGAAGCAGGAGCTCAAGGAGGGATAGGCATCGCGCCCACCCGGCGCGCCCGCAGAGCATCCGACGCCGTCGTGGCGCTCGTGGCCCGCGCCCCCGTCCCTATTCGCCGCAAGCTCGTGGTGGCGTTCGGGGCCGTCGTCGCTCTCCTCGTGACCATCGCGGGCATAGGCACCTATGCCCTGGGGCAGTCGAACGAGCGCACGGAGAGGATAGCGACGCTTCAGCGGAGGGTCTCCGTCTATCGCCAGCTGCAGAGCACCACCATGTTCAAGCTCTACGTCGCCGCCACCGCGCTGACCGACACCGATCCGGACGCCCTGGACGCCGCCTTGCGCCAGCTCAACGACTCCTACGACTTCGAGCGCCTCCGCTTCCTGGCCAGAGACGAGGGGTCGCTGGTGAGCGAGATCCAGGCTGCCTACGACCAGTTCGTGAACGCCATGACGGCGGCGATCGACTTGGGGCGCGAGGGAGCCTTGGACGAGGCGTTGGCGATGCAGCTGCAGGCACGACCGGTGGCGGAGACACTCGTGCGGCTCACCGACCAGTTGGTGAACAAGGCCGAATCGGACAGCGCGACGCTCGCCCGCGAGAACGAGCGGGCCTCCCGGAGCTCTCGCCGGCTGTTCATCGTCTTCGCCGCCGGCGGCATCGGCCTCGCGCTCTTGCTGGGCTTCGTCATCTCCTCCTCGATCATCGGCCCCATCACGCAGATGAACCGGAGGCTGGGCGAGCTGGCCCAGGGAGAGTTCGACCAGCGCCTCGAGCTCGCCAACCGCGACGAGCTGGGCATGCTGGCGGTCAACCTCAACGCCATGAGCGACGAGCTCGGGCGGCTCTACAAGGACCTCGGCAACTGGAACCGCACGCTAGAGGCTCGCGTGGCCGAACAGGTCCGCGAGCTCGAGGCATCGCGCGCTCGGGTGGTGGCCGCTGCCGACGCGGCGCGCCGCCGAATCGAGCGCGACCTGCACGACGGTGCCCAGCAGCACCTCGTCGCCTTGGACGTCAACCTGCAGCTGGCCCGTGCGCTGTTGGCCGAGGACCCGGGCGCCGCTGAGAAGCTGCTCGACGAACTGGCCACCAACATCACTGACGCCATAGACGAGCTGCGCAACCTGGCCCACGGGATCTACCCGCCGCTGCTCGTCGACAGCGGGCTGTCGGAGGCCTTGCGAGCGGCCGCCGCCGGCAGTGCGTCCCGTGTCCGAGTCGACACCTCGGGCATCGGGCGCTTCGGGACCGACGTCGAGGCGGCGGTGTACTTCTGCTGCCTGGAGGCGCTCCAGAACGCGGCCAAGCACGCCCCCGGTGCGAACGTCACCGTCACCGTGCGCGAGGAGGCTGGCGGGCTCCGGTTCGAGATCGCCGACGACGGACCGGGCTTCGACCCCGACGCCGTACGGCACGGTCATGGGTTCACGAACATGAGCGACCGACTGGGAGCCGTGGGCGGTCAGGTCCACTGGGAGTCGGCGCCGGGTCGTGGGACTCGCATCGTGGGCACCCTTCCCCTCGCTCCCGTGAGCGACGGCCCGCGTGCCGGCACTGACGGAGATGGGCGCGGGTAGCGCAAGGGGGGCGGTTCCCTTCCTACTCGCCATGCCGTTCGGGGTGATGCCCTCGCCCGACCGGCGACGCACCATCCGAGGGGGAGTGAGGTGCTGCGCCGCTACGGCAGCTGGCGGGTCGCCCTTTTCTCCCAGACCTCGCGCAGGACCTGAGGGCCGAAGGCGTCCTTGTTCACGTACGCGGTCGCCCGGGAGGTCGCGGCATCGACAGGCAGGTCCTCGACCTGGTAGGTCGACAGGAGCAGGACGACGGTGTGGGGGGAAGCGGCGGTGATCACTCTGGTCGCCTCGATCCCGTTCATCCCGCCCAGGTTGATGTCCATGAGGACCATCTGAGGCGCCAGCGTGCGAGCGAACTCGACCGCTTCCTCGCCGGACCTGGCCTCGCCGACGACCTCGAACCCGCGGGTCAGCCCCACGACCGTCGCGGCGGCCCGGCGAAAGGGCGCCTGATCGTCGACGATCAGGACGGAGACAGCAGGGGCATCCATCGACGGGGCCATCCTCGCGCCGCCCGGCGGATGGTGAACAGGGTGCCAGCACCCCTACGGAGCGTGCCGATCGCCGTGGTCTGACAGGAAGAGCAGAACCGCCTTGACGCGCCGGTGGACGTCCCTCTCCTCGGACAAGCCGAGCTCGGAGAAGAGCGAGTTGATGTGCTTCTCGACGGCTCTCTCCGAGAGGCGGAGCGAGGCGGCGATGGCCGCGTTGTTCTTGCCCTGGGCCATCTCCGAGAGGACCTCCGACTCGCGCACGGTCAGGTCCCGCAGCGGCGAGGGCGCCCGCGAACGGGCCGCCACCAGGGCGTCGATGACCTTGGGGTCGATCACCGATCCCCCGTGCGCCACCTCGTGGATCGCGGCGAGGAGCTGGTCGAGATCCGACACGCTCTCCTTGAGCAGGTAGGCCCGGCCCCGCGACCCCTTCTCCAGGACCTGCAGCGCATACTGCGGGTCGGCGTATTGGCTGAGCACTACCACGCCCGCCTCCGGAAGCGTTCGACGGACGTGGTCGGCCGCCCGAATCCCCTCGTCGCTCCACTCGGGGGGCATCCGGATGTCGGTGAGGACGACGTCGGGCCGGTGGGCCTCGACGGCGGCGATGAGGGAGTCGAAGTCCTCGCATGCCGCCACCAGCTCGACGTCGGGCTGGGCCTCGATCAGCCGGCTCACGCCCGCGCGGAGGAGGTAGTTGTCCTCGGCCAGGACCAGCCGAAGAGCCATCGGTCGTCAGGGGTGCGGTGCTCGCCGACCGAGCCCGCCGCGTTTCGCAGTCACCACAACCTCCACGCCCGTCAGCGCTGGTGAAAGCTTGTCCAGCACCCGCTCGGAGCGTCAAGCGACACCGAGCGGAGGATGTGGTCCGGCACTAGCCTGTCCTCGAGCGGCCGGAGGGCGGCCGGAGGGGGGAAAGGCGGGTTCGGCATGAACCTGACAGCACGTGGCATGGCGTCGATGGCGATGGCGACCGTCGCCGTGGCGTTTCTGGCAGTGGCGCCGGTGGCGGCCCAGCCGGAAGGAGTGGTGCTCAGCTGCGGCACCGTGATCACCGAGGACACTGTGCTCGGGGCCGACATCGGCCCTTGCGGGGACATCGTCTCGGAGCCCGGCCACACGCCAGGTGGCCACGGCCTGGTCATCGGAGCCGACGGCGTGACCCTCGATCTCAACGGCCACACGATCTTCGGGTTGGGCGGGGCCGTCGTGCTCCACCAGGCGGCGGGTGTCAAGGTCGACGAGCACAGCGACGTCACCGTGTTCGGCGGCACCGTTCGGGGCTTCTTCCACGGAGTGTGGGTGCAGAACGGCGCCCGCAACACCGTGCGCGACATGAGGTCGATCGACAACACGACGGGCAACGGCATCGTCCTTCAGAACGTGCAGGACAGCCGTGTCATCGGGAACACGGTGATCAACAGCGGAGGGTTCGGCGGCATCTCGGTGTTCGACGGCCGCGCCCCCCAACAGCTGGACGACCTGCCGTCACGCGACAACACGATCGTCAACAACCGCGTCGACCAAGCCGACAACCGAGCGAACACCGCCGGGATCAGCCTCGAGCACGGCGCCGGCCACCGCGTCGTGAACAACACGGTCACCCGCAGCTCGGGCGACGGCATCATCCTGCGCGCCGGCAGCAATCCGCTTCCAGGGAGCGGAGTGATCTTGCCGCCCGTCACCGACGCGGTGGTCTCGGGGAACGTCGTCACCAGGAACGGCACGAACGCCGCCAACATCGCCGCCCCCGTAGCTGGCATCTCCCTCCAGCGGAACGCGACCACCGGGCGGGCGGCAGACCGCAACCAGATCGTCAGCAACCGGGTCCAGAGCAACGCCGACCACGGCATCTTCGTGGCGTCTCAGAACAACAGGATCGTGAGCAATCTCGCTCGCGGCAACGCCGTGCACGACCTCCACGACGCCAACGTCGCGCCACCGTGCGACAACAACCTCTGGCGCGGCAACGTCTTCACCAGGTTCAACCAGCCCTGCGTCAGGGGCTAGGACCGAGGTAGCACACGCGCCGCCGGCCCGGCACGAAGGCCGGGCGGCGGCGTGCACACGAGGGAACGCCCTACATCACGCTCATGCCGGCGCCGGCCGGCGTCGGCAACGACCGCGGGGGCTCCTTCTCGGGCTTCTCCGCCACCAGGGTCCGGGTGGTGAGGAGCATCCCGGCGACCGACGCGGCGTGCTGCAGGGCCGAACGGGTGACCTTGGCCGGGTCGATGACGCCCGCCTTGAACAAGTCCTCCATCTGGCCGGTGGCGGCGTTGAGGCCGACGCTGCCGCTCTCAGCCTCCACCTCCCGCACGGCCAGGTTGCCCTCCAGCCCGGCGTTCTGGGCGATCCACCGCAGCGGCTCCTCCAGGGCCCGGCGCACGATCGCCGTGCCGGTGGCTTCGTCGCCCTCGTTCTTCACCGAGTCAACGCCCTGTCGGGCCCGGATCAGGGCGGTACCGCCGCCGGGGACGATGCCCTCGTCGATGGCTGCCTTGGTGGCCGACACCGCGTCCTCGATGCGGTGCTTCTTCTCCTTGAGCTCCACCTCGGTGGCCGCTCCGACCCGGATCAGCGCCACGCCGCCGGCCAGCTTGGCCAGCCGCTCCTGCAGCTTCTCCCTGTCCCAGTCGGAGGTGGCCTCCTCGATCTGCTTGCGGAGCTGGCGCATGCGCTCCTCGACGTCGGCCCTGTCGCCGGCGCCGTCGACGATGGTGGTCTCGTCCTTGTTGACGGTCACCCGGCGGGCACGCCCGAGGTGGTCGAGGGTGAGGCTGTCGAGCTTGAGCCCCAGCTCCTCGGACACCACCTGGCCGCCGGTGAGGATGCCGATGTCCTGGAGGGTGGACCTCCGGCGCTCCCCGAAGCCGGGTGCCTTCACCGCCGCCGAGTTGAAGGTGCCCCGGAGCTTGTTCACCACGAGGGTGGCCAGGGCCTCGCCCTCCACGTCCTCGGCGATGATGAGGAGCGGCCTGCCCGCCTGCATGACCTTCTCGAGGATCGGGAGGAGGTCATGGACGGCGCTGATCTTCTGGTTGGCCAGCAGGATGTAGGGGTCGTCGAGAACGGCTTCCTGGCGCTCGGCGTCGGTGACGAAGTGGGGCGAGAGGAAGCCCTTGTCGAACTGCATGCCCTCGGCGAACTCGAGCTCCATGCCGAAGGTGTTGGACTCCTCGACGGTCACCACGCCGTCCTTGCCGACCTTGTCGATGGCCTCGGCGATGACCTCGCCGATGGAGGTGTCGGCGGCGGAGATGGCGGCGACGTGGGCGATCTCGCTGCGGTCGTCGACCTCCTTGGCCTGCCCCTTGATGGACTCGACGGCGGCGTCCACGGCGGCGTCGACGCCCTTCTTGAGAAGCATGGGATTGGCGCCGGCGGCCACGTTGCGCATGCCCTCGCGGATGATCGCCTGGGCGAGCACCGTGGCGGTGGTCGTCCCGTCGCCGGCGACGTCGTTCGTCTTGGTGGCGACCTCCTTCACCGCCTGGGCGCCCATGTTCTCGAACGGGTCCTCGAGCTCGATCTCCCGGGCGATGGTGACGCCGTCGTTGGTGATCGTGGGGACCCCGAACTTCTTCTCGATCACGACGTTGCGGCCGCGCGGGCCGAGCGTGACGCGGACCGTGTTGGCCAGCTTGTTGACGCCCTCCTCGAGGCTGCGCCGGGCGCGGTCGTCGAACTTGAGTACGGTCGCCATCCCCGTTACCCGGAGACGGCGAGCACGTCGCGACCGTTGAGGATCAGCAGGTCCTCACCGTCGACGGTGATCTCGGTGCCGCCGTACTTGCTGTACACGACGGTGTCGCCGACCTTGACGTCGAGGGGGATGACCTCACCGGTGTGCTCCGAGCGACGGCCGGGCCCGACGGCGAGTACCTCGCCCTGCTGGGGCTTCTCCTTGGCCGTGTCGGGGATGACGATGCCGCTCACCGTCGTCTCCTCCGCCTCGCTGGGCCGGACGACGATGCGGTCTTCGAGGGGCCTGAGGTTCATGCGGTGTCGACCTCCAGTAGCACTTCGTTAGCACTCTCGGTGTACGACTGCTAACGATAGCAGGCACCCCGGCGGTCGTTTCAACCCGACCACGGGGGGCTCCGCCCCCCGTGTGCCCCCCGAACGGCATGGTCGCCTCGCTGGTCGGTCGGCGGCGGCCTGCCCTCAACCTCCGCCTTACAGGCGGAGGTTGGGCTGGACCCCTACGTCCAGGGGCGTGGGGCCGTCGGCCCGCAGGCGCCACCAGGCGGCGGCCGCCACCATCGCCGCGTTGTCGGTGCACAGCGAGGGCGGGGGGATGACCGCCGCCACGCCGTCCTCCTCGCACACCTCGGTGACCCGCAGGCGCAGCAGGGTGTTGGCGCCCACGCCCCCGCCGAGGCACAGCGACCGAGCCCCGGTCTCGGCTACGGCCCGGCGGGCTTTGGCGACCAGCACCTCGACGGCGGCCCGCTGGAACGACGCCGCCAGGTCGGCAACCGTCACGCTGGGGTTCGCCTGGGCGTACCGGGTGACCGCCGTCTTCAGCCCGCTGAAGGAGAAGTCGTAGCCCTCCCGCTCCATCGCCCGGGGGAAGTCGACGGCGTCGGGGTCGCCGGTGGTGGCGATCCGGTCGATCGCCGGGCCGCCCGGGTAGCCCAGCCCGAGGAAGCGGGCGACCTTGTCGAACGCCTCGCCGACGGCGTCGTCGACGGTGGTGCCGAGGACCCGGTAGCGGCCGTGGCCCTCCATGTGCACGAGCAGGGTGTGGCCACCGGACACCAGCAGGGCGACCAGCGGCAGCTCGAGATCAGGCTCGTGCAGGAAGCAGGCGTAGAGGTGGCCCTCCATGTGGTTGACGCCCACGAAGGGCACGTGCCACACCAGGCTGAGGCTCTTGGCCACGCTCACACCGACCAGCAGGGCGCTGGCAAGCCCCGGCCCCACGGTGGCGGCGACGGCGTCGATGTCCTCCCCGTCCAGGCCCGCCTCAACCAGGGCCTGGGCGACCGCCGGCGTGAGCAGGTCGACGTGGGCCCGGCTGGCGATCTCGGGCACGACTCCGCCGAAGCGGGCGTGGAGGTCGACCTGGCTCGAGATGACCGACGAGAGCACCGACGTGCCCCCGGCGACCACCGCGGCCGCCGTCTCGTCGCAGGACGTCTCGATGCCGAGGATCCGCTGGGCGCCGTCGGGGGAGAGCACGGGGCTCACCATGCCCGGGCGTCCTCGACCAGGGTCACGCCCGGGATGCCCGCCTCGATGCGGGCCAAGCGCTCGGCGTACTCGGCGGTGTCCACGTCGTCGGCCCACATCACCAGTGCGTCCTCGTTGGTCTCCACGTAGTAGTTCCTCCGGATCCCGGCGGGACGGAACCCGAAGGTGCGGTAGAGCTCCTGGGCGCCCCGGTTGCCGATCCTGACCTCGAGGGTGAGGCTGGTGACGCCCCGGGCGATCGCCTCCCGGACGAGGGTCAGGAGGAGGCGGGACCCCACCTTGCGGCGCTGCCACGCCGGGTCGACCGCCAGGGTGGTGATGTGGCCGTCTTCGCCCGTCACCATGAGGCCGGAGTACCCGACCACCGCGCCGTCGATCCTCGCCACCCAGTAGGCCCGGCTCGTGCGCAGGGCCAGCTCGCTCATGAACAGGCTGAGCGACCACGGGCGCGGGTACACCTGTGACTCGATGCGCAGCACCGAGCGCAGGTGGCGCCGGCGCATCGGTACCAGGTGCACCACCAGCTCGTCGTCGTGCTCGTCGAGCCTGCGAACAGCCATCAGCGCCCCACCGTCATCCGGCCGCCGCCCAGTCGGCCCGGGTACGCCGTTCCCAGTTGATCTCGGCGTCCGACTGGCGGAGGTAGAGCGGCTGGAGCTCCCACGGCTGGACGAACTCCTCCCGCAGCGCCAGCGGATGGGCCAGCTCGACGAGCGCGGTGGCCGACGGGTGAGCGGTGGACGGCCCGCCGAACTCGGCGCCCTGGGTGTCGGCGAGGATCTGGGGGTACCGGAGGGCGCCGTCGCCGACGAAGAGGCAGTCCTCGCCCCGGGCCACCAGCTCCGACACCAGCTCGTTGGGGGAGCCGACGCGGTAGGGCGACAGACGCTGCGCCCCTCCGGGGACATGGCGGTAGAAGGCGTAGTAGAGCTCGCTGCGGCGGGCGTCGATCGCGCACACGATGAGGCGGCTGCTGTGGCGCACCGGGAAGGCGAGCAGGTCGAGGCTGGAGACGCCGACGGCAGGCACGCGCAGCGCCTGGGCCAACGCCTTGGCCGCGGCCACGCCGACCCGCAGCCCGGTGAACAGGCCGGGACCGATGTCCACGGCCACCGCGCCGATCTCGTCGATCTCGACCTGGGCCTCGCGGCAGAGGAAGTCGATGGCGGGCACGAGGGTCTCGACGTGGCGGCGCCCGTGGGCGACGTGGAAGCTGGCCCGCACCCCCTCGTGGCCGGCAAGCGCGCAGCCCACCTGCAGCGTGGCGGTCTCGATCCCGAGGATCAGCACGATCCGGTCACACCCCGGTCGTCCACCGGTCGACGGCCCGGGTCAGGGCGGCCATCCGGGGGGCCCACGAGGAGCCCAGCGCCCGGATGCGCACCTCGCGATCGTCGGTCGCCTCGCCGTGCTCCAGGTGCACCTCGAGGAAGTCGGCCGGAAGGGCGGGCAGGACGACGTCGCCCCACTCGACGACGGTCACGCCCCCCTCGTCGACCAGCTCGGCGATGCCCAGGTCGACCAGCTCCTGGATGTGGTCGAGGCGGTACACGTCGATGTGGGTCAGCGGCAACCGCCCGACGTACGTCCGCACCAGGATGAAGGCGGGGCTGGTGACGGGCTCGTCCACGCCCAGCCCCCGGGCGAGGCCCTGGGTGAACGCCGTCTTCCCCGTCCCGAGGTCGCCGGCCAGCACGATGACGTCGCGCGGCCGGCAGAAGGCGGCCACCTCGGCGCCCAGCGCCTTCGTGTCGTCCACCGACTTCGTCGTGACGGTGATCACGCCAGCCTCCGGGGGGCTGGGCCCCCCGGATCCCCCCCGAAAAGCGTCGGCGCCTCGCTGGTCGCTCGGCGGCTGCTCTCCTCTGAAGCAACTCCCTTCAGGAGTTGCTTCGCCCGAACGAGGTCGGCACGCATGCGCGCCACCGACTCGCCTCCCGACCGCAGGACGGCCGCGGGGTGGTACGTGGGCACGAGCCACCCACGCCGGAACGGGTACGCCCGCCCGCGGACGCGGTTGATGCCCTCGTTGGTCTTGAGCAGGAGTTTGGTGGCGAAGTTGCCCAAGGTGAGCACGACCTTGGGGTCCACGATGTCGAGCTGCGCCTCCAGGTACGGCCGGCACGAGTCGATCTCGTCGGGAAGCGGGTCCCGGTTCCCCGGAGGCCGGCAGTTGTGGACGACGCCACCAGCGGTCACGAAGTTGTGCGTCTCCTCGACGTCGATGCAGTAGAAGCTGCGGTCGGTCCGGGGCCGGTCGGTGACGTCCTCCACCCGCACGTGGTCGTAGAGAACCTCGGGAGGGCCCGGGACGAGCGCCGACTCCTCGAACGGAACGGCCTCTCGTACGTCCGGGTGCAGCTTGTACCGCATCGAGGGCGGCACGTACGGAGCGATGACCTCCGACAGCCGCCGGGTGGCCGCTGCCCTGAAGTGCAGGCGGCCTGCACGAATCCGAGCGGGAAGACCCAACCGCTCCAAGCCGACGACGAGCGTCACCAGGTCCCGTTCCAAGAAGCCGCACGTCGCGATCTCCGCCCTGGGATGGTGCCCCGGACGATCGTTCAGGTGGCCATCGTCCATGAACCAGAAGGCCAGCATCCGCGGGTTCAGCCGGTCGGCTACCCAGACCGGAACCTGCTTCCGTCCGCTGTAGAACTCGTCTCGGAGCACGGCGAGAGCTCTGTGGGCCCGGGTGCGGACCTGGACGATCGGGTACTGCGGCTCCCCGCCGGCCACGGCAGCCACGGTGCGTTCCGCGACGACAGGGGCGAGCTCCGCCAGCAGACGTGCCTTGAATCGGGCGTAGTCCAACTGCCGCGCCGAATGGCTGAACGCGAGGTGGGCGCTGTTCTTGTTCAGGTGACCGTCGCCCAGCAGGGTCCCGCACACGACATCCTTGGCGAGCGCGCTGAGACCCTGACCGGTGGCGACGCGAACCGCAGGAGTGAGCTCCTGGGCGGGGAGATACCCGACGTCCGTGAGCACCGGGTGGTCACCCGTGAGCTCGACATTGGCCATGCCCTGCCAGTTCTGCTCTCCCGACCGGAACGTCATCCGCATGACACGGCGGCCGCCGAGAGGTGACGTGTGCCATCCGATCACCCGGCGAGGAACCAGACAGCCCCTCGCGTCGACCGACATGACGGTCCCGTTGTACCGCGACCGCACCAAACGCGAGATCAGTTCCCACGTGCCGTCCCCGAGCTGGACCTTGGCGTTGTATCTCAAGCACTTCACGGTGTTGCAGAGGTAGAAGCCCTTGCGGGTGATGCCGAGCTCCTCGAGCACCAGCTGGTCGAGGAGCTTGCCCGAGCGGCCCACGAAGGGCTCGCCCTGGAGGTCCTCCTGGGCGCCGGGGCCCTCGCCGACGAGCATGAGGTCGGAGGTGGGATCGCCCACCCCGAACACGACGTTCGTTCGCCCCCGCCAGAGGGGACACTTCGTGCAGGCCAGGGCCTCCCGCTCGACGTCGGCCAGCGACGGCATGAAGGGATGCTACTGCCGCACCCGGTAGTGGCTCAGTTTGACGGGGCCTTGCCGTCGAGCAACCCAGCGACCTGAGTGAGCGACCAGGAGTAGCTCGCCACGCCAGCCGCCATCGCCGGAGTCGTTCGCTTCCCAAGGGTCTGGTGGGGGCGAGCGAAGTTGTAGTGGAGGAAGTGAAGCGCCACGGCGTGAGCATGGTTCTCGACCTTCTTTGCTGAAGGCGTTGGTGAGCCGGGTGAAGCGGCGCATCCCCATCCGCAAGGTGAGGTTCTGGCGCTCCACGTAGCTCGTGGAAACGAGCAACGGGTCAGGCTCGCCCATGACGACCCGCTTCTCCGTCCCCTGGCACCGAGCCGGGCTGTAGGTCCGCTTGTCGGGGCTGAACGTTTGGTCGTCGAAAATTCTCGCGGCCCACGCGCCGAATCTTGTTCTCGGTGCCAGACGATCCCCTACGGGGCGGCCTCTGTCGGACAGGCTCTCGGGCAGATGGCCGTAGAACGGCGCTTCCCCCGACCAACCTGCGTCTTCCTCGACGCCGATCGCGCCGAGTCACCGGGCTGCTACCTCTTGCCTGGTGACGATGCTCCCGAGCGCGTTGTCTTTCGAGGGTCTGAAGAAGATCGGATGGGGCAACGTACATGCCCGGGTCGGTCGCCCGTTCGCCTCCGTCGCGGACACGTTCAGCCGAACGATGACCCTCGGCGACCATCACGAGTGGGTACCTGCGGCTGCGTCGGACCTGACGCTCGATAGCGACACCCTCTGGCAAGCCGTGACCGCCGAGTGGGCCACGAAGTGCCTGGACGCGGAGAGTGCTGTCCTGGTAGTTGCGCCGATCAGCGATCTTCTCAGCGGGATTGTTCCTGAACCACCAGCCGTGCTCTCGGCACGAGTGACGGCGGCGACTATTCCGCCTCCGCCTCCCGTTCCTGTCTCCGGCCCCAACGCGCCAGCGCCGCATCCCTCGCTATTCGAGAACGCTCCTCAGACGTGAGCCGACTTGCTCGAACCCGTCCACCCTTGCGGCCACCCAGTCGGCCCAGTTCGACCGCTGCGGGATTCTTGCCCTCATCGGGGTCCACGGCTTCCGCTCACCGTCGCCAGGTCCACGATCGCCTTAGCCCGCTGATTCAGGTCCGTCGGCATCTTGGTCCGCTTGGCCACGTCGTTAGGCTACCGCCGTGACCCAGTCGCACAAAGAGATCGAGTGCCCCGGCTGCGGGGAGAAGGTCCCGATCCAGCCTGGACCATCAACGATCGGACACGAACCCTCGGGCCGCTACTCGATCCAGTCGGGCGGCGTGGTGGTGCATCAGTGCGCCGAAGGGACCTACTCGCCGCCTGAGTCAAACTGAGCCACTACCACGCACCCGGAGCAATCCCGGCCCCGGCGTCAGCCCCCGACGTACGTGCGCTGCACCCGCGGTCCTACCCCGCACACGATCTCGTAGGCGATCGTCCCCAGGCGCTGGGCCCACTCCCACGCGTCGATCGACTCGCCGCCCTGGCGCCCGAGCAGGACGACCTCGTCACCCGGCGCCACACCTCCGTCGTCACCGCAGTCGACGGTGATCTGGTCCATGGTGACGCTCCCGGCGATGGGCCGCCGGCGACCGCCGATCAGGACCTCACCGCCCACGGTCCCGAGCCGCCAGGGCACGCCGTCGGCGTAGCCGAGCGGCACGGTGGCCACCACCGACGGGCGCGAGAAGCGGTAGCGCAACCCGTAGGAGATGCCGTCGCCGGCCGCCACCTCCTTCACCTGGGCGACCCGGGCGCGCAGTGACATCGCCGGGCGCAACCGCACGCTGCCTCCCAGCAGTGGGCTGGGCGCCACGCCGTAGACGGCGATGCCGCAACGGACCAGCTGGTGGTGCGTCGAGGGATGAGCGATGGTGCCGGCCGAGTTGCAGGCGTGGAGCAGCGGAGGGCGAACACCGTGGGCGGCCAGCTGGTCGACCACGGCGGCGAGGCGCCGGTGCTGCTCGGCGGTGAAGGGGTTCTCCGGGTCGTCGGCCACCGCGAAATGCGTCCACAGGCCCTCGAGCCGCAGCTCGGGCCGCTCGTGCACGGCCAACGCCAAGGTCGCCGCCACCTCGGGCGGGGCGCCCACACGGTGCATCCCCGTGTCCACCTTGACGTGCACCGGAAGGGGAGTGGTGCGGCCGGCGGCAGCCACCGCCTTGGCCGCCGCCTCGACCCCGGCCAGGGAGTACAGCGTGGGCGTCAGCCCCAGTGCGACCGCCTCGGGCAGGGCGTCGAGCGACGGCTCCGAGAGCAGGAGGATCGGGGCGGCGACGCCCGCCTCCCGCAGCGGGGCGGCCTCGTCGACGAGGGCCACGGCGAGCCACGACGCGCCGCCGTCGAGGGCGGCCCGGGCGACCGGGACCGTCCCGTGCCCGTAGGCCCCCGCCTTGACGACTGCGCAGAGGGCGGCGGGAGCGGCCAGTGCGGCGAGGGTGGCGGTGTTCTCCTTCACCGCGCCCAGGTCGACCTCGGCCCACGCCGGGCGGCACCGCACCGGCTCTAGCCCTCGGTTCCCAGCTCGCTGCCGGCGGCGGGCGCAGGCGCTTCGGCCCCGGCGAGGTAACCGGCGATGTCTCGCACCAGATCGCCCCGGGACACGATCCCCACCACCTTCCCATCGGCGACCACCGGAAGCCGGGACACGCCCCGCTCGTGCATGACGGTGGCCACTGTCTCCAGGGTGTCGTCGGGCGCGCAGGTGGGGGGATCGGAGTCCATGACGTCGCCCACCGAGGCGCCCACCGCCTTGCGGAGCTCCGTCTCCATGCGCGAGAGCGACGAGGGCAGCTCGATGTACGCCCCCAGCACGGAGACCACGGTCGGGAAGTGGATGCGGGCTTCCTGGACGATCAGGTCGTCGTCCTCCAGCAGGCCCACCAACCGGCCTTCGTCGTCGACCACGGGCGCGCCGCCGAGGTGGCGCTCGGAAAGGGCCCGGGCGGCGGCCTCCACCGTGTCGGTGGGCCGGAACGTCAGCACGTCGGTTGTCATCACCTCGCGGACGAGGGTGCTGCGGGGCACGGCGCCTCCGGTTCCTCAGGCGAGCTGGACGAGGGCGGCGGGCAGCAGATCGAGCAGGTCCCCGGCCACCAGCCCTCGCCGCCAGCCTAGGCCGGCGGCGTACCCGTGGACGAAGGCGGCGGTAGAGGCCGCTCGCAGCCCGTCGAGCCCCATGGCCAGGAAGGCTGCGACGACGCCGGCCAGCACGTCGCCCGAGCCGGCCGTGGCCAGCCGGGGCCCCCCGCTCGTCACCATGTGCACCTGCCCGTCGGGGCTGGCCACGACGGTGGTGGGCCCTTTCAGCAGCACCGTCGCGCCCAGGTCCCTCGCCAGGGAGCGCACCGCCGCCAACCGGTCGGGGCCGGCCGCCGACCCCTGGAGCCGCTTGAACTCGCCGTCGTGGGGGGTCAGCACGGTGGGGGCGCCGCGGTCCCGGAGGACGCCGGCCGCCTCGTCCTTCCCGCCCAGGGCGAACAGCCCGTCGGCGTCGAGGACGGCCGGGAGTGGCGACTTGACCGCCACTCGGCGCACGGCGTCGCGGGTGGTGTCGGTGCGGGCCAGACCGGGGCCCACGACCAGTGCCTTGGCCCGCTGGGAGTCCTCGAGCACGTAGTCGTCCCAGCCCTCGGCCGGTGGAGTGCGGCCCACCACCTCCATGAACCCGGGGTCGGGTTCGGACCCCGGGATCCCGAGGCGCACCGACCCGGCGCCGGCCCGCAGGGCGCTGCGGGCGCACATCTGGGCGGCCCCGGTCATGCCCGGCGAGCCCGCTGCCACCCACACCGCGCTCTTCCACTTGTGGGCGTCGGGGGCCCGGTCGGGCAGCCAGGCGGCCACGTCGGGCGGCTCGACCACGCCGATGCGGGCGCCGGAGACGTCGAGGCCGATGTCGGCGAGCTCGACCTCGCCCGAGCGCAGCCTTCCGGGGTGCAGGACGAGGCCGGGCTTGAGGGCGGCGAAGCTCACGGTGCGAGTGGCGTGCACCGCCCCCTCGGGCGCCTCTCCGGTGAGGCCGTTCACGCCCGACGGGATGTCGACGGCGAGCACCGGCGCGCCGCCCGCGTCGGGCGCCTTGTACTCACCCCGGAAGCCGGTGCCGTAAGCGGCGTCGATCACCAGGTCGGAGGGAGGGAGCCGGTCGGGGGCCTCGGCGGCGTCGATCACCCTCACCCGCACGCCCCGGGCGGCGAGGCGCCTGGCCGCCTCGCGCCCGTCGGCGCCGTTGTTGCCCTTGCCCGCCACCACGACCACCCTGCGGCCGTAGCTGCCGCCGAGGATGCGCCGGGCCGCCCGGGCGGTGGCCGACCCCGCCCGCCCGATCAGGACTTCCACCGGCTCGGGCGCCGCGCGGTCGACCTCGGCCATCTCCTCGGGCGTGAGGACCGGGATCACAGGGCCACGGCCACGGCCTCGGCGACCCGCTCCGTGTGGGTGAGCGAGAGGCGCCAGTCCACGACTCCCCGCCGGATGGCCAGCTCCGCCGCCTGGCCGCGCAGCACCAGCGACGGCGCCCCCGACGGGGCGGAGACCACCTCGACGTCTTGGAAGGCGAAGGCGCCCACCCCGACGCCCAGCGCCTTCATCACCGCCTCCTTGGCTGCGAAGCGGGCGGCCAGCCGGGGGGCGGGGTCGCGGTGGCGGTCGCCGTAGGCCCGCTCGCCCTCGGTGAACAGCCTCCGGCTCATGGCTGGTCGCCGTTCGAGCGCGGCGCGGAAGCGCTCGATCTCGACCGCGTCGATCCCGATCCCGATCATGTTCGCCGTCGACCGGGCACTATTCGACGGTGACCGTCTTGGCCAGGTTCCGGGGCTTGTCGACGTCGCGGCCGCGTGCCTTGGCCAGGGCGTAGGCGAAGAGCTGCAGGGCGACGACGTCCACCGCCGGCGCCAGCAGCTCGGCGTCGGGCGGCGTGGGCGGCACCCACAGGACCTCGTCGGCCCGTGCCGCCGTCTCGGTGTCGCCTTCGGTCACCAAGGCCACGACCGTCGCCCCCCGCGCCCGCATCTCCTCGATGTTGGCCATCACCTTGGCGTGCAGGTGCCCGCGGGTCGCCACCGCCACCACGACCGTGCCCGGCTCGATGAGGGCGATGGGACCGTGCTTCATCTCTCCCGCCGGATACCCCTCGGCCCGGGCGTAGGAGATCTCCTTGAGCTTGAGCGCCCCTTCCAGGGCGACCGGGTAGCCGACGCCCCGGCCCAGGAAGAAGAAGTCCCGGGTGCCGGCGAAGCGGCGGCCGACCTCGCAGATCTCGTCGGCGTGCTGCAGGACCGCCTCGATGCGGGCCGGCACCTGGTGCAGGGCCTCGACCATGCGGGCGCTCTCCCCGGGATAGCGCTCCCCACGGACGACGCTGAGGTGCAGCGCCAGCAGCTCCAGGGCGACGATCTGGGCCACGTGCGTCTTGGTGGCGGCCACCCCCACCTCGGGGCCCGCCCGGGTGTACAGCACCGCGTCGGCCTCTCTGGCCATCGACGAGTCGACGACGTTGCACACGGTGAGGACCTTGGCCTTGTTGGCCGGCGAACGGGCGAAGCGGCAGGCCTCCATGGTGTCGAGGGTCTCACCGGACTGGCTCACCCCCACCACCAGCGACTGGCGGTCGAGGACGGGGTCGCGGTAGCGGAACTCGCTGGCGACGTCGATCTCGACTGGCAGCCTCACCCAGTGCTCGATGGCGTACTTGGCCACCAGCCCGGAGTAGTAGCTGGTGCCGCAGCCGACGATGAACACCTTGTCGACCGCCCGCAGGTCGTCGTCGGTGAGCCGGTTCTGGTCGAGGAGGAGCGGGCTGCCGGGCCGGCGCCCCCGCAGCGTCTCCCGCACCGCGGCCGGCTGCTCGTGGATCTCCTTGAGCATGAAGTCGGCGTAGCCGCCCTTCTCCGCACCCTCCAGGTCCCAGGGGACGTGGCGGCGGACAGGCGTGACGTCCTCGCCGTCGAGGGTCGTGACGCGGAGCTCGCCCGGACGCACCTCGACGACCTGGTCGTCGTCGAGGACGTACACCTCCCTCGTGAGCGGGAGCAGGGCGGGGATGTCGGAGGCCACCAGTCCGGCGCCGTCGCTGCGGCCGGCGATGAGCGGCGAGCCCCGCCGGGCGGCGACGATCAGCTCCGGGTTGCCGGCGTGGACGACGGCGAGGGCGAACGAGCCCCGGACCCGCCGGAGGCTGGCTCGCACGGCGTCAGCGAGCGGAAGGCCGGCGCTCAGCCCGTCCTCGACCAGGTGGGCCAGGACCTCGGTGTCGGTGTCGGAGCCCATCGAGTGGCCGGTCGCCACCAGCTCGTCGGCGAGCTCCCGGTAGTTCTCGATGATGCCGTTGTGGGCGAGGGCGAGCTGGCCGCCGCAGTCGGTGTGGGGGTGGGCGTTGCGCTCGACGGGCGCGCCGTGGGTGGCCCACCGGGTGTGCCCGATCCCCGCCGTCGCCCATGGCGGGGCGTCGTCGACCGCCGCCGACAGCTCGGCCAGCTTCCCCGACCGGCGGCGACGCCACACCGCACCGCCAACCAGGAGGGCGACACCCGCCGAGTCGTACCCCCGGTACTCCAAGCGCGAGAGCGCCTCGATCAACAAGGGGAGGGCAGGGTCGCTCCCGGTCACACCCACGATGCCGCACATAGGCGCGCCAGGGTACCGGCCCGGCTGGATCAGCTCCCGGCGGCGCCGGCAGTGGCGGCGCTGGCAGGCCCTGGGGGCCCGCTGGGGCCAGCGAGGGAGCGGCTGACCGCCTCGCACAGCTCGGCGCAGGTGGCTTCGGCCTCCTCGAGGGTGACCGCCTCCACCATGACCCGGACGACCGGCTCGGTGCCGCTCGGTCGGACGAGCACCCTGCCGTTGTCGCCCATGCGGCGGCGAATGGTCTCGACCTCCGCTCCCAGCTCGACCGCCCGGTCGAGCGCGTGGCGGTCGGCGACAGTGACGTTGCGCAGGACCTGGGGCAGGCGGGTCATCACCTGGGCCAGCTCGTGGAGGCGACGGCCGGTGCGGCACATGACGTCGAGGACCTGCAGCCCGGTGAGGATGCCGTCGCCGGTGGTGGCGAGGTCGCGGAAGATCACGTGCCCCGACTGCTCCCCGCCGAGGGACCACCTTCCTCGCTCCAGCTCCTCCAGGACGTAGCGGTCCCCCACCTTGGTCTCCACCACGGTGATCCCGTGGGCGTGCATGGCCTGGCGGAAGCCGAGGTTGGCCATGACCGTCACGACCACGGTGTCCTCGGCCAACAAGCCTCGGCTGCGGAGATCGAGGGCGCAGATGGCGATCAACTGGTCGCCATCGACGACGGCGCCGGTGTGGTCGACCGCTACCACCCGGTCGGCGTCTCCGTCGAAGGCCAGGCCGGCGTCGGCGCCCCGGTCCACGACCGCCTGCGCCAGTCCCTCGGGGTGTTGTGACCCGGCGTCGAGGTTGATGTTCGTCCCGTCCGGACGGTCGTTGATCACCGTCACGTCGACGCCGAGGGAGGAGAGCACCGCGGGCGCCACCGTGTAGGCGGCGCCGTGGGCACAGTCGACGACCACCGTCAGCCCGTCCAGGCGGCGACCACCGAGCGTCGCCCCCAGAGCATGGGCATAGCGCTCCCGCCCGTCATGGGCGCCGACCCGGCCGAGCTCGGCACCGGTCGGTCCCGGCGGCCCGGGCCCCTCGGCGGCCAGCAGGCGGTCGAGCTCGGCCTCGAGACGCCGCTCGGCCTCGTCGGACAACTTCCGCCCCCCGGGAGCGAAGAACTTGATGCCGTTGTCGGGGAACGGGTTGTGCGAGGCGGAGATCATCGCCGCCGGACACATCTCGGTCGCCGACGCCCACGCCACTCCGGGAGTGGGCAGCACGCCCAGGTCGGCCACATCGGCGCCCTCGGCCGTGAGACCGGCGCTGAGAGCCGCCTGCAGCATCGGGCCCGACACCCGGGTGTCCCGCCCCACGAGGAAGCAGTCGCCTCCCAGCACCCGCGCCGCGGCACGGCCCAGGGCGACCACGAGCTCGGGCGTGAGGTCGAGGTTCGCCACACCCCGTACACCGTCGGTGCCGAATCGCAGCGTCATGGCCCTCCCCATGGGCGACACCGGGCAACCGTCGGTTGCCGGAGGACGACAGGTCTACCGCTTGGAGTACTGCGGCGCCTTACGGGCCTTCTTGAGGCCGTACTTCTTGCTCTCCTTCTCACGGGCGTCGCGCGTGAGGAACCCGGCGCGCTTCAGGGGTACCCGCAGCTCCTCGTCGAGGCCGACCAGGCCCCGGGCGATGCCGAGGCGGAGAGCGCCCGCCTGCCCCGACACGCCACCGCCGTCGATGGTGGCGTCGACGTCGTAGACCTCGGCCGTCGAGGTCAGCCGGAGCGGCTCGGTGACGATCATCCGATGGCTCTCGGACGGGAAGTACTCCTGGAGGGTCCGGTTGTTGACGGTGACCTGTCCGGACCCGGCGCGGATGCGGACGCGGGCCACGGCTTCCTTGCGGCGGCCGGTGGACTGGGCTAGGGGCTTCGGCATCGGTGGCTTCGTTCTTCCTTCTAGGACGCCGGGCGCCGAGCGTGGGCGACGGCCCGTTCCTTGGGCTGCTGGGCGGCGTGGGGGTGGGTGGGGCCGGCGTAGACCTTGAGCTTGCGCAGCATCTGGCGCCCCAGCGGGCCCTTGGGGAGCATGCCTCGCACCGCTCGGCGGACGGCCTCCTCGGGCCTGGAGGCGAGGATGTCCTGGTAGCTCCGGCGCCTCAGCCCGCCCGGGTAGCCGGAGTGTCGGATGGCTTCCTTCTTGGAGGCCTTGTCCGAGGTCAGGACCACCTTGGCCGCGTTCACGACGATCACGTGGTCGCCGGTGTCGAGGTGGGGAGCGAACATCGGCTTGTGCTTGCCCCGGAGAAGGGTGGCCACCTCGGTGGCCAGGCGGCCCAGCACCAGCCCGTCGGCGTCGATGACGTGCCAGGCGCGCTCGATGTCGGCAGGTTTGGGCGAGTAGGTGCGCACGCGGTTCCCTTCTCAGGCGTGAACTTGCTCAGTCTACTGCTCGAGAAACGCGCTCGCCGACGCCCACCCACCCCCGTCCTGGGTGCGAACTGGCGAACTGTTCGGCAAGGTGGTCGCTGGACAGCCACTACGACGAACAGTTCCTACCAAGTGGTCGTGAGCGACCCGTGTGCGGTCAGTACTTGACCTCCCACAGGCAGAGGCCGTGGGCGGGAGCCAGGTGGGGAGCGAGCGACCGGTCGCCCGCCCGCAGCACCCCGGCCATCTCCCCGGCCCGGCGGCTCCCGCGTCCGACCGCGACCATGAGGCCGACGATCGAGCGCACCATCTGCTGGCAGAACGAGCTGGCTTCTATCTCGAAACGGAGGAGGTCGTCGCCTACGTCCGACCACCGGGCGTCCTGGACACGGCGGACCATGCTCACCTCTCCCGTGACGCTGCGAGGCCGGCGGCAGAACGAGCTGAAGTCGTGCTCACCGATCAGGGGGTCGCAGGCCAGGCGCATCGCCCCCAGGTCCAGCAGCTCGGGCACGTGCCACGCGGTGGCGGCAAGGAAAGGGTCGGGCAGTGGCCGGTTGAGGACGGTGTAGCGGTAGCCGCGGCTGCGGGCGGACCGGCGGGCGTCGAACGCCGGGTCCGCCACCTCGATCGCCCGGACCACCACCTCCGGGGCCAGCACCCGGTTGAGGGACAGCAGGAACCGCTGGGGGTCGAAGCCGGCCGGGGCGTCGAAGCTCACCACCTGTCCCCACGCGTGCACGCCGGCGTCGGTGCGGCCCGCCGCCACCAGGACCACCGGCTGCCCCAGCTTGCGCTCCAGGGCGGTTCCGACGACACCGGCGACGGTGCGGACCTCGCTCGACTGAGCGGCGAAGCCGTGGAACCCTCGCCCGTCGTACGCGAGGGTCATCCTCACCCGGACGGTGGCCGCCTCCGAACCCCCCGACGGGGGACCGCTCACACCAGTTCTATGCGGGCCATCGGCGCGTTGTCGCCGTGGCGCGGGCCCAGCTTGAGGATCCGGGTGTAGCCGCCGGGGCGGTCCTCGTAGCGCGGGCCGATCTCCTCGAACAGCTTGTGGGCCATGTCCTTGTCGCCGATGAGGGCGACGACCTGGCGCTGGCGGTGGACGCCGCCCTTGCGAGCCTTGGTGATGAGCCGCTCGGCCACCGGCCGCAGGGCCTTGGCCTTGGCCTCCGTCGTCACCAGCGCCTCGGCGGCGATGAGCGACGCCACCAGGTTGCCCATCATGGCCTTCTGGTGGGCGGCGTCGCCGCCGAAGCGCCGACCCTTCCTGGGCGTCCCCGGCATCGCTTAGCCCCCGCTCTTGCCCCGCAGGGACAGCCCCCGCTCGTCGAGCTTCTGGAGGACCTCGTCGAGCGACTTCTGGCCGAAGTTGGTGATGGCGAGGAGGTCGTCCTCGCTCTTCATCACCAGCTCGCCGACCGTGTTGACCTGGGCGCGCTTGAGGCAGTTGCGCGGCCGCTCGGAGAGGTCGAGGTCCTCGATGGGCAGGTCGAGGTCGGGGGAGCCGCTGCCGACCGTGCCGGTCTCTCCCAGCTCGAGCGCCTGGGGGGCGTCGCTCATGTCGGCGACGAGGGAGACCAGCGAGCGCAGGGTCGCGCCTGCCGACGCCAGCGCCTCGCGGGGCGAGATGCTGCCGTCGGTCTCGATGTCGAGGGTCAGGCGGTCGTAGTCGGTTGCCTGCTCGACGCGGGTCGGCTCGACGGTGAAGGCCACCCGGCGCACGGGGGAGAAGATCGAGTCGGCGGGGATCACGCCGATGACCGAGCTCTTCTTGTTGCGCTCGGCGGAGACGTACCCGCGGCCCCGCTCGAGGGTGATGTCCAGGGCGAGGCGCCCCTTGGCGGTGAGGGTGGCGATGTGCAGCTCGGGGTTCAGGATCTCCACGTCGGCGTGGGGTTGGATGTCGGCCGCCGTCACCTCGCCCGGGCCCCGCACGTCGAGGCGGACGTTGACGGGCTCGTCGGTCGCCACCCGGAGCACCAGGTCCTTGAGGTTGAGGATGACGTCGGTGACGTCCTCCTTGACGCCCGGGATGGTGGCGAACTCGTGGAGGACGTCGTCGAAGCGCACCTGCGTGACGGCCGCCCCCGGGATGGAAGACAGCAGCGTACGGCGCAGCGAGTTGCCGAGGGTGTGGCCGAACCCGGGCTCGAGGGGGGAGATGGCGAACCGCTGGCGGTTGTCCTCCGCCTCTGCGAGGGGCTCGACGGTCGGGCGCTGGATGATGAGCATGGTCCTGCTCCTACGGTGTCGTGCGCGCCGGCTTCGAGCCGGCGGGTGAACTACTTGGAGTACAGCTCGACGATGAGGGACTCGCGCACGGGAACGTCGATGTGCTCCCGCAGCGGAAGGTCGCGGACGGTGACCGCCATGCCCCCGTCGCCCGCCTCGAGCCACGGCGGCATCGTGCGGTCGAGGGTGTCGATGTTGTGGCGGAGCACGATCATCGACTGCGACTTGGGGCGCACGGCGACGACGTCGCTCTTGCGCACCTGGTAGCTCGGGATCGTGACCCGCCGGCCGTTGACGGTGATGTGGCCGTGGCGGACGAACTGACGGGCCTGGCTGCGGCTCGACCCCCACCCGGCGCGGTACACCACGTTGTCGACGCGCTGCTCGAGCATGCGCAGCAGGTTCTCGCCGGTGATGCCGCCCTGGCGGTTGGCCTCCTCGTAGAGGTTGCGGAACTGCTTCTCGAGGACGCCGTAGATGCGGCGGGTCTTCTGCTTCTCACGAAGCTGAAGCTGGTACTCGGACTCCTTCGGACGTCCGCGGCCGTGCTCACCCGGCGGGTAAGGACGGATCTCGATGGGGCACTTGGCGGACTCACACTTGCTGCCCTTGAGGAAGAGCTTGGTCTTCTCCCGACGGCAGAGCTTGCAGTCCGCGCCCGTGTAACGAGCCATTTCTCTCTATCTCCTGGGCTGTG
>DATACM010000169.1:0-3211 GCA_036259055.1 Acidimicrobiales bacterium
CCAACGACGCGGCGGTTATCCCGGCAGTTGACCGCGGTAGCTACCGACGCCAAGTCGCGTATCGCGCGCCCTGAGTCGCACGACGCCGTTCCAAGGGGTGGCCCAGCGAGTGTCCCTCAGAGCTCGGCCAGATAGTCGGCGACCTCCTCCGGTGGCGGGAGGCGGTCGAGGGTGGCAAGCGCGGCGTGAATTCGGTGGACGACGTCGTTGTCCGTGAGGAGTTCCCTCACCGATAGCGCGAGGGCCTCCGGCTCGACCGGGAGGGCATCGATTGCGATGCCCACTCCGGCCTTGGCGATGGCGGCGGCGATGCGATGCTGGCTCGGGGCGCCCTGGGCGATCACCAACTGGGGGACTGCGGCTAGCAGGCAGGCGACGCTGGTGCTGGCGCCGCCGTGGGAGACGACGAGGTCGGTCGTCGGGAGCACCCCCGACAGCGGTACGTACCGGGCCAGGTGTACCCGAGGATGGGGCGGGACGACGGTCTCGGGAAGCGGTCCGGTGGCCACGACGACGGTCCCAGCGACGGGACGGATGGCGTCGACGATGAACCGGAGCACATCGGCCCGAGCGAAGAGGGGGACGGTCCCGAGGGTGACGAACACGACCGGTCTGACGAGGTCTTCCAACCAGGGCGGCGGCGGACGGGATGGCCCATCGAAGGCGCTGGGTCGCACCGTGATCACTCCGGCGACCGTCTCGATGTCGGTCGTCTGCAGAGGCGGGGGGCAGCAGTCCAGGTAAAGGTCCCCCCAAGGCCGTGGGGGCGCGTTGCAGCCGAACGCCCGCCAGATGTCGTCGAGCGCATCCACGAGCGCAGCACGGACCTCGAGGGGTCGGGCTGGGGCCGGCCAGCTGTGAGTGACCGCGGGGATCTCCAGCAGGGCGGCCAGCAGCGGTCCGCCATGCTCGCCCTCTTCGCTGACCACCAGCTCCGGACGCCACGCGTCGGCGGAGCTGAGAACGTCGCTGGCGAAGCTGGGCACCCACTCGGTCGTGAACTCGTGGATCGACCGCTCCGGGGAGGGCAGAGCTGCGGTCGCGGCGACGAGCTCCTCCTGCGAACGCCCGGCGGGGAGGACGCTGAGGCCGCACGCCTCGACCCAGCGGCCGAAGCCGGGATGGGTAGCGACGCGCACGTCGTGTCCGACTCGCCGCATGGCGAGTGCCAGAGGCGCGACGGGGTGGAAGTGGCCCTTTCCCGGGAAGGTCGTGACCAGCACTCGCAACGACCTTGACGTTATGCCGAGCTCAGTCCACAGAGGCATGCTCGGCGATGAAGGTGGCCAGCTGGAGAGGGTGCGACCAATGGGATCCGTGGCCGCCGGGAGCGCCGAGCACACAGGTGTCGAGATGCTCCGCCAGCCAGGTTGCCGCCTCTCGGAAAAGGGGGATCCTTTGGTCTTCGCCCACCAGGACGCGCACGGGCACCTCGAGCGCGCTCAGAGCGTCCTCGTCGGGACGGTACGACTGGAACCCCGGGAGTTCGATCGAGAAGACCATCTCGGCGTTGGCGTCGATGCGGGCGCGGAGGGCGGAGTCGAGCTCGTCGATGAGATCATCGCCATAGGCGAAGCGGAGAAAGGCGTCGAGGGCGCCGACGGGTCCCCCTTGCTCCATGCCGGAACCGATGAGCTCGCCGAGCATGCGGCCGACCGGTTCGGGGTCAGCCAGAACCGACAGCAGAGGCATCTCGTGAAGAAGGGCGGTCGAGACGCTCTCGGGGTGGCGCAGCGCCAGCTCGAGGGCCACCATCGCCCCGTTGCTCGTTCCGTACACGACCGCAGGCACGCTGGTGACGCGCCGCAGCAGCCCGGCAGCATCATCGGCCTGCTCGGCCACGGTCGTCGTCGACCATCCCGGTGGCTTTGGGCTGCGCGACGTGCCGCGACGGTCGTAGGTCACGACGGTGAAGGAGTCGAGCGCGGCAGCAAGGGCCTGGAACTGCCCACCATCGCCTGGCGTCGGCGGGACGAGGAGAATGACCGGGCCCGCGCCGCGCACCTCGTGGTACAGCGCGAGATCGCCGGTCACGCCCCGGCCCCGACGGAGCCCACGTCGAGCGCCAACAGCGCTGGACCGGCGCCAGGAGGGAACCCGAAGACGGGGCCGATGGCGAAGTTCACGGCGAACAGCGTCCGCCGGTCCCTCCGGCCGCTACCGAAGGCAACGTCCGACGGGAAATCCAGACCGTCGGCGGCCGTCGCCAGGGTGGTCACATTGGCTCCGTCCGAGGACACTCGAACCACTGTGCTCTGGCCGTTCACGGCGATGTACAGATTTCCCGTGGCGTCGATGGCGAGCCCGTCGGCGCCCACCAGCGCCGGTCCTCGGGCGAGGACGGCCGGTGCTCCAGGGCTTCCGTTGCGCCCGACGGGCACGGTGATCACCGAACCGGTCTCGGTGTTGGTTACGAACAGAGTGCCGTTGTGCCAGGCAATCCCGTTGGCGCCCAACGGCACCGGCGGGGGCGCGGTGTTGTCACCTGCCAGGAGGGGGTGCCGCAGCCAGAGCTCAGCGGTTCCGCCGTGAGGGACGCGCCAGATCGCCCCGTCGACGCTGTCGGTCACGAACAGATTGCCCCGGCGGTCAAAGGCCAGCCCGTTGGGCAACACGATCGTCTCCGTTCCGGGCAGGCGCGTGGTCGTCCCGTTGCGCCCGACCCGGTAAACACCGTTGGTTGCTGGGTCGAAGGTGGACACCGCCACATAGAGGTCGTCCCGGGGCCCGAACGCCAGCCCCAGTGCGCCGAAGCCGGATCCCACCGGCAGAGTGGCGACGACGCGCTGACCCCCGTCCGCCGCGACGGCTCGCACCTGCCCGATGGGGGCGAGGCTCACGTAGATCGTTCCCCGGCGGTCGACGGCCAGTGACTCCGGCAGCTCGCCGGCGCTCGCGTCGAACGAGACGATCCGCTGAACGGACCCCGTGGCGACGGCCGTGCTCGATGGGTTCAGGATGGCGATCGGGGCGACGAACACCGCCGCCAGCCATCGAGATCTCTCCCGTGTCCTGGGTTGCATGTGGGCCTCTCTCCCTTTCCTCGTCGTGAGGAGTGAACCCACTGGGACCACGTCCCGGCGGATCGATCAGCGCCGGGCTCGTTATCGATCGAGAAGCGCGCCTTATGATTCGGGGGTGGAGTTGCGGCACCTTCGGGCCTTCGTGGCGGTGGCCGAGGAGTTGCACTTCGGCAGAGCGGCTCGCCGTC
>DATACM010000170.1:0-9407 GCA_036259055.1 Acidimicrobiales bacterium
AGCTCCGGGGACACCGTCTCATCGCCAAGGTTCCTCGCGCCCGCCGCTACCGCGTCACCACCTACGGCCACCGGGTGATGACGGCCGCGCTCGCCGTCCACGACCATCAGTTCCCGGACCACTACAACGCCGCGGCCTGAATAACCGCCACACTGTCTCTCGCGACGCGCAAATCCTGCGAAGGTCTTGTAGAACGCGCGGCTCCCACGCCGTGGAGGAGCATCCCCGAGGTGCCGTACGGGGGCAGTCCCGCCCTTACGTGTCTTCCGCTCGTCGTGGCCCTGCGTCACCCACGCCGCCCTTTGGGGCGCCCAGCGAAAGGGCCTCGAGCGCCGGAGAGAGGCGTTTTTGGTTCACGCCGCCATCAGCGTCACGTGCTAGCTGTGCAGCCTGGAGCGTGTCGTCGAGGCGCGCCGTAAGCGCCTCGTCGATAGAGGGGAAGAGGTGACCGTAAACGTCGATCGTCACCGTGATCGACGAGTGGCCGAGGCGCTCTTGAATTGCCTTCGGGTGTGCCCCGAGCTCAATGAGAAGAGCAGCACAGGTATGTCGAAGGTCGTGTAAACGCAAACCCTCAGGGAGACCTGCTGTCGAGATGGCGGGGCGGATGAAGCGCTTGAAGAGGAGGTCCCTCCGCAAGGGGCCGCCCATGGGAGCGGTGAACAGGAACTCGTCGGGCCTTAGCGGCCGGCCAGCTACGTCGGCGCGCTCCGAAAGGTAAGCACTGAGCTCGTGACACACCGAGCGGGGGATTCCAACCGTGCGACGCAGGCTGTTCTTATTCGGGCCCACCTCTGTCTTCCCCTAACGACGGTCAGGGCCTCGGCGACCTCCACCGTTCCGCGCTCGAGATCGAGCCGTCCAACGCGGAGGCCGCACAGCTCACTCGGTCGAAGACCGGTCGCGGCGGCCAAGCGAACGAGCACGTCGTACGGCGGTCTGCACGCCCGTGCCAAGGACTCCACCTGCTCGACGGTCAGGAAGATCGGCTCTGCCCGTGCGGGCCCTGGAGGCGCAGACCATCGCAGGGGTTCGTCGTGATCGCCCCGGCGCTCTTCGCAAGGGCGAGAACCTGGCGTAGGACGAGCCGGACGCGCTGCAACGTCTTGGGGGCCAGACCTTCGGCTTGCTTCTCGGCGACGAAACGTCGCACCTCCACGTGGTCGATCGCTCCGATGGGGCGATCGGAGCCACGAGCACGTGCACACGCAGGGCTCGGTTCGCAGTCGCCCTGCGTGACAGCCCGAAGGTGGACGATCGTCTCGAGGTACTCGGATGCCCACTCGCCGAATGTGACCCGACTCAGTCCTGGGTCGACCCAAGTCGCCCCGTCGGACGTCGGTCTCCATCTCCGCCACCCACCGCCGGGCCAGCGTCTTGGTGTCGAAGGTCCGTGCGTGCTGGATCCCGAACCGATCCCCGGTAACGCGTCTCCCACCGCCCGCTCGGTTTCTGCCGCAGGGATGCCAGCGGGCAGCCTACGCGACGGGGCGAAAACGAATGTGGTCTATCTGTGGTCTTCGCTGCTGGCGCCGGGGCTGGGAATGAGAACCCGCAACGCTCCTGCCAGCACTTATGCCCTGTCGGGAAGGCGGGATTTGAACCCGCGGCCTCAGCGTCCCGAACGCTGCGCGCTAACCAAGCTGCGCCACTTCCCGCTGCCGCCGATGTTACTGCACCAGGGCGTCGGAGCCGCTGGTCGGCACGACCGTGGGGGGCCGGTAGGCCTCGTCCTCGTACCGCCCCCCGTTCAGGATCTGGCGGACGGCGCGGGCCAACCGCAAAGGGTCCAGCGGCTTGACCATCCAGCCCTCGGCTTCGGAGCGGCGGGCGAGGAAGACGTCGGCCCGGCGGTCGAGGAGCATGAGCACCGGTACGTGGCCGAGTCGCCCCGCCCCCTCCTCGAGCCGCAGCTCGAGAGAGGTGGCCATGCCGCCCATCTTGCCGATCTGCAGGTCGAGCACGGCCAGGTCGGGGAGCTTCTCCCGTACGGCCGGGAGCACGTCGAACCCCCGGGTGAGCTCCCGGAAGGTCGTGCCCGGCTCGGCGATGGCCGCCTTGACCTCCTCTCGCACGGTGACTTCGTCGCTGACAACGAGGATGTCTGGCACCGGCGCCGAGGGTACTCTGCGCCACCCTTGGGTAGCATGGCGAACCACGGGGTGGGACCCAGGCCAGGAGGCTTCTTGCTCAACATCGAGCTGACCGAAGGCGATGACTATACCGTCTGCCGCCCGGTCGGAGAGCTCGACGCCTACACCGTCGGCCAGTTCCGAGAGGCCCTGGGCGAGCTGGCGTCGAGGCCAAAGCTGCTGATCGACATGTCGGAGGTGCCGTTCGTCGACTCGGCCGGCCTGGGCGCCCTAATCGGCGGCATCCGCCGGGCCCGGGAGGTCGGCGGCGACGTCGCCGTGTGCTGCAACCGGCCCACGCTCGTACGCCTGCTCCACACCACCGGGTTCGACCGCATCGTCACCGTCGCAGAGACCCTCGAGGAGGCGGCCCGCTCGCTCACCTCGGGCGACGACGAGGCCACGTCGAAGCCCGGCTCGGGTCGCTCCAAGTAGCGCCCGGACCGCCCGCCCAGGCTCAGCCCACGGCGACGGGCTCGTCGTCGGACGACCCCGAGAGGTGGGCGGCGACCGCCGCCAGGCCATCGAGGTCGTGGACGTCGGAGGGCAGCACCGGGACCCGCACCGCCGGCGCCGGGCCCAGGCGGGCCACCAGGTCCACCACGTGCTCTTCCTCTCCGTCGGCCAGCTGGTGCAGCTCGGCCAGGTTCTCGTACAGCGGCCCGAGGGGCGTCCCCGCCAGCGTCCGGGCCCGTTCGCCCGCCGTCCCCGACCACTCCCGGCCGTAGCGGGGGTGCATCCGGTTCACCACCAGGGCGGCCACCGGGATCTCGGCATCGCCCAGCTTGTCGGCGAAGAACTCGGCTTCGGCGACGACGTCCGGCCGGGGGGCCGCCACCAGCACGAACGCGGTCCCCGGGTCGGACAGCAGGCGGAGGACCCGCTGGGCCCGGTCCCGGAAGCCGTCCTCCATGCCCTCGAAGGCCTGGAAGAACCGCACCGCGTCCTGGACCACCTCGGCGCCCACGACCCGCGCCACCGTCCGCAGGAACGCCTGGGCGGCCACGTTGACCGCCTTGATCGACGCCCGCGTCGGGAGCATGAGGAGGCGGAAGATGCGGTTGTCGAGGAGCCGGGTAAGGCGACGGGGCGCGTCGACGAAGTCCAAGGCGTTGCGCGTCGGGGGCGTGTCCACGACGACCAGGTCGAAGCGGTCCTCGTCGTGCAGCTCGTGGAGCTTCTCCATGGCCATGTACTCCTGGGTCCCCGACAGCGCCCCGGAGATGTTGCGGTAGAAGCGGTTGTTGAGGATGGCCTCGGCCTGCTCGGGCCCCGGCGCGTACTTGGCCACCAGGGCGTCGAACGTGCTCTCGGTGTCGAGCATGAGAGCCCACAGCTCGCCGGGCCAGTCGCCCTCGACCAGGCTCGGGGTGTCCGACAGCGACGCCAGCCCCAGGGCGTCGGCCAGCCGGCGGGCGGGGTCGATGGTCACCACGACGCTCCGCCGTCCCCGCCGGGCGCCCTCCAGGGCGAGGGCGGCGGCGGTGGTCGTCTTCCCGACGCCACCGGGCCCGCAGCAGACGAGGATGGACCGCTCGTCCACCAGCTCGGCCAGCGCCGACGCCGTCACTGTGCCTCCTGGTGACCTGCGCAGGCCGACCCCGTCACTGGACGGCCACCAGGCCCTCCACCCCGGCGGCCAGGGCGTCGGCCAGGCGGTCGACCTGGGCCAGCCCGATCTCCACGTCGAAGAGGGCGGGCAGGTGGAGCTGGGGGAGGGCGAGGGACTGGGCCAGGCGGGCGACCTGCGCCGCCTGGAGCTCCTGGCGGCGGGCCCGGAAGGCGGCCGCCGCCCGCAGGGCCTCGGCCTCGCCCGGTCGCAGCGAGACCCCGAGCGCCTCGGCCGCCGCCTCCGGATCGACGTCGAGGCCGTCGAGCACGGGGTAGAGCCCGTTCACGACCACCGGTCCGAGGTTCAGGCCGACCTTGTCCTCCAGCGTGTAGGCCGTCTCCACCACCTCGTTTACCGGCGTCTCCTCGGGCAGGGTGACCAGCACCACCTGGCAGCGGGTGGGATCGGTCAGCATCTCCAGCACGTCCGCCGCCTGGTCGCGGATCGGCCCGACGGTCACCGCGTCGAGCAGGCCCTGGGCGCTCATAAGGAAGCGCACGGCGTGGCCGGCGGCGGGAGCGTCGAGGACGATGAGGTCGGCGGCCCCGGCTCGCTCCAGTTGCTTGACCTTTCCGAGCACGAGGATGTCCTTGATCCCCGGCGTCGAGGTGGCCACCACGTCGACGGCCCCGGTGCGGACCAGGCGGCGGGACAACCGCCGCAGCCCGTGGTCCTCCAGGTACTCGACGAGCGCTTCGTCGGGCGTGATCGTGCGGGCCCGCACCTCGCCCATGCCGTCGTCGGACACCGGGGAGAGCACCTGCTCGTCGTACTCGAGGTCGGGCGCGCTGAAAGCGGCGGCCAGGCCGCTCTTGCCCTCCACCTCCACCACCAGTGCCGACAGCCCTGTCCGGGCGGCCATGCGGGCCAGGGCGGCGGAGACCGTCGTCTTGCCCACCCCGCCCTTGCCGGCCACGATGACCAGCCGGGACTGGCGACAGAACCCACGAGGATCCAACCATCCCCCTCGGAGACGTCGATTCGCAGGTTACTCAGCCTCCTCGTGGTCCTCGGCAGCCTCCTGTCGCTCGCCGTTGCGGCTCCGGCGGAGGCCCAGCCGGGACCGCAGGGCCGGCGGGCCGTCGACGTCATCGAGGTCACCGGCCGGCTCGACCGCATCCAGGCCGACTTCATCGCCCGGTCGCTCCGGGAGGCGGAGCGGGCGGTCGACGAGGTCCTGGTCATCCAGCTCGACAGCCCGGGTGACCTCCTCGACGCCGCCGAGCTCGACACCCTCGCCTTCCGCCTGACCCACAGCTCGGTGCCGGTGGCCGTCTGGGTCGGCCCCAGCGGCTCGCGGGCGTACGGCGGGGCCACCGTGCTCCTGCGGGCGGCGGCGGTCGCCGGCATGGCCCCCAGCACCCGCACCGGGCGCTTCCCCGAGGGCCCGCCCGGCCATGCCCTCACCACCTCGCGCTCGATCACCGCCGAGACGGCCAGGGCCCAGGGCGCCATCGACTTGGTCGCCCCGACCCTCGGCGAGTTCGTCGTCGGCCTCGACGGCATGGAGGTGGGCGGGCGCAAGCTGAGCACCGCCAGGGTCGTCACCGAGGGGCGGGCGCTGCGCCGCCAGGCCGCCGGCGACGTCCGCTTCGCCCAGCTCGGGCTGCTCGAGCGGGTCATGCACGGCACCGCCCGGCCCTCGGTCGCCTACCTGCTGCTCGTGGTCGGGCTCCTGCTGATCGTCTTCGAGTTCTTCACCGCCGGAATCGGCCTGGCCGGGCTCACCGGCGCCCTCGTCCTGGTCCTCTCCTCCTACGGCTTGGGTGCCCTGCCCACACGGGGCCTGGGGCTGGCCCTGATCGGCGTAGGCGTGCTCGGCCTCGCGGTCGACGTGCAGGCGGGCGCGCCCCGATCGTGGACCGTCATCGGCACCGTGGCCCTGGTCGTGGGCTCGTGGCGCCTGTTCCCCGGGGACCTGGCCGTGCCCTGGCTGGCCATCGTCCCCGTGGTGGCGGGGGCCGTCCTGCTCATGGTGGCGGGGATGGCGTCGATGCTGCGAGCCCGGTTCTCCACGCCGACGATCGGCAGGGAGGGGATGATCGGGAGGATGGGCGAGGCCGCCACCGGCCTCGCGCCCGAGGGCATCGTCGTCCTCGACGGGGCGACCTGGCGGGCCCGCACCAACCGGGCCACCCCGATCCCCTCGGGCGAGCCGGTGCGGGTGGTCGCCATCGACGGGCTTCTCCTCGAGGTCGAGCCTGAGGTCGGGGGCGCCCGCGACGCCGGGCATTGACTTGCAACTCGGACCGGCGACGGGAGGCCGCCGACGGCGGCGGACCTTCGGTATTGGCACTTATCACCCACCGGCGACAGCGGCCGCCACCGCCGCCGCGCCCTTCGCGACCTGCGAGAACGCGCCCAAACAGCCCCTTGTCTGCCCCCGGGTCGGGAGGTACGTTGGCGCCGACCTACGAGGGGGCCAAGGTGAGCAGTCAACGCGCCGATCGGCTGTGGGAGGAAAAGGCGGCCTGCAAAGGTCCCCAGATGAAGGTGTTCTTCCCGCCTGCCCACGTCGAGCGTAAGGACGAGCGCGAAGCGCGCGAGCAGCGGGCCAAGGCGATCTGCGCCATCTGCCCGGTTCGACGGCCCTGCCTCGACTACGCCCTACAGATCCGTGAGCCGCACGGGATCTGGGGCGGCCTCAACGAGGTGGAGCGCAAGGCCCTTCTCGCTCGGGCGGGATAGCCGCTAGCCGCCTGACGGGGCCGGCAGCCGCGGGCCCGCCACCCGCAGGTCGCCGCGGCGCCTGGTCATCCCCGAGGCGTCGAGGAGGGCGAGCAGGGGCAAAGCGTGCTTGCGGGTCGTCCCCAGGGCGTCGCGGGCCTGGGCGACGGTGAACCCCTCGGGCTGCTCGGCCAGGAGCGCCGCCAGCCGGCGGGCGGCCAGGTCGACGGCGGCCGGCGCGAAGTAGACCCCGTCCCGCTCGACCACCGTCCCCCGGCGCACGAGCTCGCTGAGCTCGGCCCGGTCGACGCCGGTCGGGTCGGGAGGGGTGAAGGGGGACGCCTCCAGGGCGGCCACGTAAGGATGGTCGGCCAATGGGTCGGCCGCCTCCTGGCGCCGCACCCGCCCGCCCTCGACGACCACACCCTCGAGCCCGGGCAGCAGGGCGCGCTGGCGCTGGTCGAGGGTGGCGGCGTCGAGCCCCAGCGGGCCGGCCGCCGCCACCGCCTCGGCCAGGGCGCGCCGGGCCGACGCCAGCGCCTCCTCCGACACCACCCAGCGGCCCACGGTGGGCGCCCGGCGCTCGCCCGTGAGGCGCTCGAGGAGCTCGGCGTCCACCCACCCCCGCTCGGCCACCACCCGGTCGACCGAGCGGGAGGGGCGGGCCTTGGAGGCGGGGACCACCGGCGCCACGTCGAGCACCTCCCCGCCGCCCACGGTCTCGTCCCGGCCGCTCTCCCGCAGCACGTAGCGGTCGCCGGGGAGGAGCGGAAGGGCCTTGGGCAGGTGCAGGCGCACGTAACCCTCCTCTCCCGGGAAGATGGCCTCGCTTCCCAGCACCCGGAGCTTCACCGGGTGCTCGCCCGAGCCCACGTAGGCGTGGTAGGCGCCCCGCCGGCTGACCTCGTGGTCGAGGGCGGCCAGCACCCGCAGCGACGCGTCGAACGTGCGGGTGGCGTGCCACTGGCGGGGGCGCACCAGCACGTGGCCCCGGGCCACCTCGTCGCGCGAGATGCCCGAGAGGTTGACCGCCACCCGGCTCCCGGGCGGGACCTGCGGGTGGCTCTCCTTCAGGCTCTGCAGCCCCCGCACCCGCACCCGGGTGCCGGCCGGGAGCACGACCAGGTCGTCGTCGACGGCCAGCGCGCCCCCCGCCAGCGTGCCCGTGACGACGGTCCCCGAGCCCTTGGCGGCGAAGACCCGGTCGACCCAGAGGCGGGGCCGGTCGCTGTCGGCCGCCGCCGGCGTCGAGGCCACGAGCCGGTCGAGGGCGGCCCGCAGCTCCTCCACGCCCTCGCCCGAGGGGGCGTCGACCTCGACCACCTCGGCGTCGGCGAGGAACGTGCCGGCCAGGTGGTCGGCCAGCTCCAGGCGGGCCAGCTCCCGGGTCTCGTCGTCGACCAGCCCGACCTTGGTCAGGGCGACGAGGCCGGCGCGCACGCCCAGCAGCTCGAGGATCCGGAGGTGCTCCTCCGACTGAGGCTTCCAGCCCTCGGTGGCGGCGACCACGAAGAGGCATGCCTCGACCGCGCCCACCCCCGCCAGCATGTTCTTGATGAACCGCACGTGGCCGGGGACGTCGACGAAGGCCAGCTCCCGGCCCGAGGGGAGAGTGGTCCAGGCGAAGCCCAGGTCGATGGTGAGGCCCCGCGCCTTCTCCTCGGCGAAGCGGTCGGGGTCCATGCCGGTGAGGGCGAGCACCAGCGTGGACTTCCCGTGATCGACGTGGCCGGCGGTGGCGACCACGTGCATCGACGGCGCCGCCTCCGGCAACGGCGTCAGCTCCCGGCGGCCTCGGCCAGCGCCCGCTTCAGGGCGCCGGCGACCACCGGGTCGTCGGCGGGGTCCACCGTGCGCAGGTCGCAGACGGTGGCACCCTCGTGCACCCGGGCGATGACCGGGGGGTCGTGGGCCCGCAGGGCGGCAGCGTGGTCGCCGGGCACCGCGACACCGGCCGAAGGGACCTCCTGCCCCGGCACCGACCCTCCGCCCGCCACCGCCACCGTCGAACGCACGTCGCCGACGCCCAGGGCGGCGGCCCGGGCCCGCAGCTCGGCCTCGGGCGTCGCCGCCATCCGCCAGAACGGGATGGCGTCACCGTCGCGGCGCAGATAGGCCAGGGCCGTCTCCTGGAGGGCGGCGAGCACCAGCCCGCCCGGCCGCACGGCCCGGTTGAGGGGGTGGCGCTGGCACGCGGCCACGAGGTCGGCCCTCCCGGCGACGATCCCCGCCTGCGGACCGCCCAGCAGCTTGTCGCCCGAGAAGGTGACGAGGTCGGCCCCCGCCGCCAGCGTCTGGCGGGCGGCAGGCTCCTCGGCCAGCCAGGCCGGCGGCGGCCCGGCCAGCCACGGCGTGGTGGCGTCGAGCAGGCCGGAGCCGAGGTCGGCGACCACCGGCGGGCCGAGCCCGGCCAGGTCCCGGACGCCCACCTCCTCGGTGAACCCGACGATCCGGTAGTTCGACTGGTGGACCTTCAGCACCAGGGCGACGTCGTCGTGGCGGGCGAGCGCCCCCCGGTAGTCGCCCAGCCGGGTCCGGTTGGTGGTGCCCACCTCGACGAGGTGGCAGCCCGACTGGGCCATCACTTCGGGGACGCGGAAGCCGCCGCCGATCTCGACCAGCTCCCCCCGGGACACGACGACCGACCGTCCTTGCCCGAGCGCCGCCAGCACGAGGAGGACGGCGGCGGCGTTGTTGTTGACCACGAGGGCTGCCTCGGCCCCTGCCGCCCGGGCCAGCAGGCTGGCGGCGTGGTGGCTCCGTGAGCCCCGCCGCCCGGTGGCCAGGTCGAACTCCAGGTTGGAGTAGCGCCCGCCGCCCACCGCCGGAGGGCCGGCCAGCGGCGCCCGGCCCAGGTTGGTGTGCAGCAGCACGCCGGTGGCGTTGACGACCGGCCGCAGCAGGGCGGCGGCCACCGCCTCGGCCCGGGTCCGGGCCGAGTCCGGGTCACCGGCGGCGATCGCGGCCCGGGCGGCGTCGACCAGCAGCGGGTGGGG